>VSNB01000033.1 GCA_009774055.1 Clostridiales bacterium | reverse complement strand
CCCGCCAGAGGTCCCCCGCCCCCATCAGCGCCAGTCCGGCGTCGGACCAGAGCTCCGCGTCCTCCCCGCCGGCGGAGGCGGGCGCGTACTGCCGGACCGGGCTCACCCCGGCCACGCCCTCCAGGGCTTCCAGAGCCTGCAGCCCTGCCGGCCCCGCCTCCACCGCCGCGCCGGAAAACAGGCTGCCGTACCGCCAGAGGAGGGACACCTCCGGCAGCTCCGCCAGCGCGGCCTCCACCGCCGCCGGAGAGGCGTCCTCCTCGAAGAAGACCACCGCCCGGATGGGGGCCTCCGCCGCATCGGAGGCGGACGTAAGCAGAAGGATGGCGAAAAAGGCGGGCAGCAGGACCCGCAGAATGCGTTTTTTCATGGCGGAAAGGACCTCCGGTGTGTAGTGGGCCCATTATATACCTGTCCTTCCGGCCTTGGCAAGGAGGAATTTTCATCCGTTTTCCCATCTGCGCGCCGTTGAAAAACGCCGGGTTTTACCTATTTTTGCCGAAAAACAAAACTCCCGGTTTGAAAGTTTGACTACGAGGGAAAAATCTGGTAGAATACATCCTGCACTATAAAAGAAACGAGGAGTTCACCATGAAAAAACGCCTGTTGATATTGGTTTTTGCCGGGCTGATGAGCCTGGTCCTTCTGCCGGAGGCCAACGCCTCCGCCGGCTATTCCGACGTACCCGAGGAGCACTGGGCCGCCGAGAGCATCCAGCGCGCCACGGAGCTGGGCTATTTCCAGGGCGTGGACGAGGGCCGCTTCGGCCTGGGCCAGCCCATCTCCCGGGCCGCCTTTTCCTCCGCCCTGGTGCGGATGTTCGGCTGGGAGGAGGTCCGGCCGGCCAAGTCCTCCTTTGACGACGTGGACAAGACCCGCTGGTTCTACACGGCGGCGGAGACGACGCTGGCCAACGGCGCGGTAGCCGCCGCCGGCCAGGATTTCCGGCCCGACGACGATCTGACTCGGGGGGAAATGGCCTCCATGCTGGTCCGGGGGCTGGGCTATACCTCCTCCCTGGCGGAAACCGCCTCCAGCTACGGCGTGCCCTTCAGCGATGTCACCGTGAACCGGGGGTTCATCACCATGGCCTATGACCTGGGGCTCATGAAGGGCAAGGACGGGGGCCGCTTCGACCCCGACGCCCCCGCCACCCGGGAGCAGGCCGCCGCCGTGCTGGTGCGGGTCCACGACCAGCTGGCCGCCTCCTCCGTCAAGCTCTCCGCCGCGGGGAGCTATAAGCTGATCACCGTGGCCACCCCCATGGCCGAGGCCGGGGACGAGATGCCCGTGACCCCCCTGGAGCCCCTGCCGGAGCTCTATGCCGCCCTGCGCCGGATGAAGAACAACGGCGAGGACATGTCCCGGGTGGCCCTGCGGCTGATGGCCGGCGGCGTGCGCACCCTCACCGACACCGGCGGGAACCTCATCGGCGGCAGCGAGCTGATCTCCGCCAAGGAGGTCCAGGACGCGCTGGCGGCGCAGGACGTGAGTACGTTTTACTCCGAGCAGTACCAGAGCGCCTACTGCATCTATCCCCCCAACGCCTATCAGATATCCTATATCTGGTACCAGAGCGACGAGAGCATGGCCGCCAAGCTCCAGCTGGCCAAGCTGTTCGGCGTGACCAGATATGTGCTGGAGTAAGGCCGGCTGACGGCCCGATTCAGCCCGCCGCCCCGCCATCCGGACCATCGGATGTAGCGGGGCGGCGGTTTTTCTGTTACAACTATTCCATGGAGCTCCGCCTTTGACAAACGAGAGAGAACGGGAGGCGCATGGAATGGGAACGACTTACGGCTATATCCGCGTATCCAGCACGGACCAGAACGAGGACCGCCAGCGGCTCGCCCTGTCGGAAATGGGCGTGCCGGCGGAAAACCTTTTCACAGACAAGCAGTCCGGCAAGGACTTCAACCGGCCCCAGTACAAGCGGCTGGTGCGAAAGCTGCGGCCGGGCGACCTGCTCTACGTCCTGAGCATCGACCGGCTTGGGCGGAGCTACGGGGAAATCCAGGACCAGTGGCGGGCGCTGACCAAGGACATCGGGGCGGACATCTGCGTCATCGACATGCCCCTGCTGGACACCCGGTACGGGAAGGACCTGATCGGCACCTTCATCGCCGACCTGACCCTTCAAATCCTGTCCTTCGTGGCGGAAAACGAGCGGACCAACATCCGCCAGCGGCAGCGGCAGGGCATCGCGGCGGCCAAGGCCCGGGGCGTGCGCTTCGGCCGGCCCCCCAGGCCCCTGCCGGAAAATTTCCACCAGGTCCACAGGGACTGGCGGGGGAAAAAGCTGACCCTGCGGGAGGCGGCCCGGGCCTGCGGCATGCCGCCCAGCACGTTTTATACCAAGGCGGTGCAGATCGAAAAGTCCGTTTGAACAGACGCGGCGGCCTGCGGTTTTGAAAGGTGTACTTTTTCGAACGGAAATATAATTTTGGAAATTTCAAAAAAAGCACTTATCTTTCGGGATATAGTGCCGATGATAGTGATGTAAACGCACGGGCGGCCTGCGGTTCGGAAAGGTATATCTTTTCGAACCGGCGAGAGGAGGAGGAACGGACCCATGGCGGGAAACATCGCTCCGGAAGCCGCCGCGGCGGTCCGATACACCGTTCTCAAGCTCCGCCTGCACCCCACGCCGGAGCAGGCCGCGCTGATGGAGCAGACCTTCGGCTGCTGCCGGTACCTCTGGAACCGGATGCTCGCCGACGCGGGGGAGTTCTACGCCGCCACGGATTTGCAGTATATTCCCGCCCCCGCCCGCTACAAAAAGGACGCCCCCTTTCTCAGGGCGGTGGACAGTCAGGCCCTGTGCGCCGTCCATCAGGACCTGCGCCAGGCGTTCCTTGACTTCTTCCGCAGGCCGGACCACTTCCGCAGGCCCAAATTCAAACGGAAAAAATCCGGACGGGATTCCTTCACCACCCCCTGCCGCCGCCTGCCCTCCGGGCCCACGGTCTACCTCACGGAGGAGGGCGTCCGCCTGCCCAAGCTGGGCGTGGTCCGGGCCGTCTTCCACCGCAGGCCCCTCCGGGGGTGGTCCCTCCGGTCCGTCACCGTCACCAGGACCCGGTCCGGAAAGTACTTCGCCTCCCTGGCCTGCTCCTATGAGGCCAGGATTCCCCGGCGGCCCGCCCCCTCGGCGGAAAATACCCTGGGCCTCCCGGCTCTGCCGGACCCGCCGGGACTGGAGCGGTCCCGGGCGAAGCTGGCCCGGGCGCGGAAAAAGCTCTCCCGCATGGAGCGGGGCTCCCGGAATTACGAGGCCCAGCTGCAAAAGCTGCGGCTCCTCTACGAGCGCGCCGCCAACCAGCGGCGGGACTTCATCCACAAGGAATCCCGGCGGATAGCCAACGCCTGGGAGGCCGTGTGCCTGGGGGCCGGAACCGGCCTGCTGGAGGAGTGCCTGCGCTACAAGCTGGAGGAGCAGGGGAAGCGGCTGATCGTCGTGAACGGCCCCGCCGGAACCCCGGAGGAGCTCCGGGACCTGGGGCTGGCGCGGAGCGCGTAAATTTTACCCATTCCGCCGGTCGGGACGCCGGTGGCTTTGCCCGCCAACGCGGCGGAGCGTACTGAGCTGACGGGAGAGCCCGTCTCCCGCGAGCTCAGTACGTTCACCGCCAAACGGGAACAAGAGAGGGCGGCCCCGCTTCGCGGGCACAGCCCGAAGCCCGGAAGGGCAGTCCACTCAGCATAATAATTCAGCATAGTATTATTGCTTTAAATCCGGCGCGATGGAACGCGCCGCAGCGTGTTAAGGAGGTTCCCCCCATGCTGAAAATATCCCTGACCCCCGGCGAATATCTCACCATCGGAGACAACGTGGTGGTCCAGCTCTGCCGCTCCGAGGGCGGGCGGGCCTATCTGGCCGTGGAAGCCCCCCGGGAAATCCCCATCGTCCGGGGCGCGGTGCTGGAGCGGGAGGGCGGGCAGAAGCCCGCCTGCCTGACGGACGGCCCCAGGAGGGGCCACGCCTCCGACTTCCCCTTTTAGGGAAGCTATGATTTCTCCCGGTCCTAGGCCGGTGGAAATAGATTCCGCGCCCAAGAGCCCGGCGGCTGTGGCCACGGCTTCGGGAGGGCGGGCGCAACACAGACCTGTGCCCTGGTAAATGGATGCTCCGGGGCACACTAATAGACTGAAAGGAGTCAACCTAGCATGCGTATTCAGCATAATATCATGGCGATGAACGCCTACCGCAACTACAACACCAACACCTCCGCCCTCAGCAAGAACCTGGAGAAGCTCTCTTCCGGCTACAAGATCAACCGCGCCGGCGACGACGCCGCCGGTCTGGCCATTTCCGAGAAGATGCGCGCCCAGATCACCGGCCTGAACGCCGCCCAGAAGAACGTCAAGGACGGCATCAGTCTGGTCAAGACCTCCGAGGGCGCGATGCAGGAAATCCAGGACATGCTCAACCGCATGGACTACCTGGCTACCCAGTCCGCCAACGGCACCTATCAGGACAAGGTGGACCGCGAGGCCCTGCAGAACGAGGTCAACCAGCTGCGTAACGAAATCAACCGTATCGCCGAGTCCGCCAACTTCAACGGCATCAAGCTGCTGGACGGCTCCCTGGAGGCCGGCGGCGGCAGCGTCACCATCAATGGTTCTGACCGTATCATCCAGACCGTTCTGGGCGCGGGCGAGGACCCTGTAGCCAACACCGGTGTCAAGACCATTCTGGACGGCGGCGGCAATGGCTCCCAGGCCACCAAGTTCGATGTGGACTTCACCGGCCTGGCCACCAAGCTTGCCGGTGCTGCCGGCGGCGGAAACGCCGGCACCCCCTCCGCAATCGGCGGGACTGCCAGCAATGCGGCTGGCGTGGATGGCAGCGCAGCTGTGAAGGCTGTGTACTCTCTTGACCTGACAGCCAAGGTACAGGCTGATGTTAATGCCAAGACGATTGATGGCGAGACTGTTACTTGGAATGGTGACCTCGACACAACAATGGGCGACTTTGTCACTGCATACAATGCCGCTGGCAAAGAATACACTGCCGCGTGGGATACTGCCACCAGTAAGCTGACTCTGACCGCTAATGATGCCGGTGCAATTGCCGGTACTGGTCCTGCCGCCGTTCCTACTGCTCCCACTGTCACCGGTGCTACTGCCTTTACCACTGATACTGCCGGCGTTGATGCAGTTGCCTCGACCAAGTCCCTGGATGCCACCACGCTGGACACTGCCGCAATCAAGACCGCTGCCGATAAAATTGCTGGTATTGCTGACGGCAACATCACTATTGAGAAGAATGCCGCCAACAAGCTGGAGCTGAAGATCGGCGGGCAGGTCATCGGTACTTCTGACGAGATAGTTAACGGTGCTGAGACAACCTTCACCTTTAAGGATGCCGATGGCAATGCTCTGGGCAGCGTCACTGCCGCAGGTACTTATGCCGCTGGTGACTTTACCAAGGCCGCTGAGACTGGCCTTAACTACACGGCGGCGCAGGCTCCTGCCGCTGGCGGTGGCGGCGGTGGTGCTGCTGCTAATGGTCAGATCAGCTTCAAGCTGGGCGGTACCGAGCTGGCCACTGATGCGACTGTTGCTACGAATGCGGATGCCAAAGATATCGCTACTGCCATTTTTGCCGGTATTGCTGGCACCGCTGATGCCAACGGCGCAAAAGAGGTTACTGTTAACGGCGCAAAGTGGTCCGTTACGGATAACGGTAACGGCAAGCTGTCCTTCGAGCTGAAGGATGCTCCCACCGCTACCAACATCAAAGGCAACTTCGACTGGGACGTGTCCATCAAGACCGATGTATTTGACGGCAACCACACCGCCGGTACCACCGTCACCCAGCAGGGCCAGGTGGGCGCCGCCAACGCTGTGGCGAACACCGTGTTCCAGATCAATAAGTCCGACCTTAAGGACGGCACTACCATCACCCTGGACGGCAAGACCGTCACCCTGGCTGTGGGCGCGGACAGCAAGTTCAAGGATGCTCAGGGCACTGTCATTGATTTGACCAATCTTGATCCCGCCAATATTACGGATGCCGACCTGAACACCGCTCTTGGTAAGATTGCCCAGGGCATCGGCGACACCACCAACTTTATCGTGGGCGTCAACGACAAGTCCAACGGCGACGTCAACATCGGCCTCACCGTCCACAAGAAGGCCGCCTCCACCCAGACCTACGACACCATTGATAAGCTGGCCTCTGTGTTCAGCATGTCCACCGCCGGTACCGGCAAGCCCCTGACCCTGCAGATCGGCGACACCAGCGAGTCCTTTAACCAGATGGATGTGAATGTCAAGGATATGCACACCACCGCTATGGGCACCGAGGGCGGCAAGAGCATTGCCGACATCAACATCGGCACCCAGGAGGGCGCATCCGAGGCCATCAACGTCATCAAGGACGCCATCAACTACGTCTCCTCCGTCCGCGGCGACCTGGGCGCAGTCCAGAACCGTCTGGAGCACACCCAGAACAACCTGTCCGTGATGGCCGAGAACATCCAGGACGCCGAGTCCACCATCCGCGACACCGACGTGGCCGAGGAAATGATGAGCTACGTCAAGAACAACATCCTGGTCCAGTCCGCCCAGGCCATGCTGGCCCAGGCCAACCAGGTGCCCCAGGGCGTCCTGCAGCTGCTGGGCTAATCGCCAGCAGGCGGAAACGCCATCGCATACGCATAGCAAAGGGGGCCGGGCGCAAGCCCGGTCCCCGTTTCGCATTCCCTCCCCCATTCTACCAAAAAACGAGGTGTAACCATGCCCACTCGGATTGAGATCAACAACGACCTGCGCCCCGCGTACTACGATGATTTCCGCTGCCTGGCGGCGGGCTGCCGCTACTCCTGCTGCAAGGGCTGGCGGATTTCCTTCAACAAAAAGGACTACCTCTCTCTGAAACGCCAGGAGGGCTCCGAGGAATTCAACGCCCGGATGGACCACGGCCTCCGCCGCATCCGCAAGGGCCCCCTGACGGACATCCATTTCGGGGAATTTGACATGGACAGCGGCGTATGCCCCCTGCTGCGGGAGGACTGCCTGTGCGACCTGCAGGTGGAGAAGGGTCCCGAGGCCCTGCCGGCGGTGTGCCAGACCTTTCCCCGGTCCAAGTCCTATGCGGCCTCCGGGTATCTGGAGCGGAGCCTGTCCCCGGCCTGCGAGGGGGTGCTGGAGCTGCTGTGGAACCTGCCGGATGGGATTGAGTTCCGGGCCGACCCCCTGCCCAAGACGGAACGGAAAATCCTGACCATCCATGACGGCCAGCCCCTGGCGGTGTTCTTCCCTCACATCCGGGAGTGGTGCGTGGACATGCTCCAGGACCGGCGGTATCCCCTGGGGAAGCGGATTCTTCTGATGGGCCTGGCCCTGCGGGAGCTGGCGGAGGGCGAGGAGGACGCGGCGGCGTGGCTGCTGCGCTCCCGCGCGCTGGCGGACGGCGGCGCGCCGGACCTGCCGGAGGCGGAGGAATCCGCCGCGCTGCCGCTGATGCTGAGCAACCATTTCCGGACGCTGATGCAGCTGCAGACCGCGGGGACGGAATTCGCCTCCGTGCCCGGCGATATTTCCAGGGGGCTTGACGTTACGGGGAAGGCCGGCACAAGCCGGATTACCATTTCCCTGGAACGCTACCGGGCGGCCCGGGCGCGGTACGAGGAGAATTTCGGGGACCGGGAATACTTCATGGAAAATCTGATGACCGCCCTGTTTTTCCATCTGCACCTGCCCATGCTGAGCGGCAGGGAGGAGCTGTGGAAGGGGTACGTAAATTTCTGCAATCTGTATTCATTTTACCGCTTCATGGCGGTAATGAGCTGCCGCGAGGAGGCGGCGGGGGACAAGGCGGAGCTGTACCGCCTGCTGGTCTGCGCCAGCCGGGGCCTGATCCACAACGGCGCGCGCCAGACCTCCCTCCGGGACGAGTTCTTCCAGAACGACAGCGCCACGCTGGCCCATATGGCGATTTTGCTGGGGGGATGAGGGGCAGACGGCGAGGGAGCGGCATTGGCCGCTCCCTCGCTGTATTTGCTCCGCCTCTTTTTTGACACGCAGGGAAGCCCCCGGACCTTTTCGGTCCGGGGGCTTCCTCGCGCAGTCTCACCCGATCGCCCGGCAGGAGGTCCGTTCGATCAGCGTAGGCGTCAGAATCCGGTGGGTGTATCCGGCCAGCTCGCTCTGGATCTTGTCCAGCAGGCTGTCCACCGCCACGGAGGCCAGCATCTTCATAGGCTGCTCGATGGTGGTCAGGTTGATCCGGGGAAGGCTGCTGTAGCGGATGTTGTCAAAGCCCAGCAGGGAGATGTCCTCCGGAATCCGGATGCCCCCCTCCTCCGCCGCCTGGATCACTCCAAGGGCGTTGGTGTCCGTGGCGGCGAAGATGGCGGTGAACCGCCGCTCCTGGGCGAACAGCTGCTTGGCCAGCTGGTAGCCGTATTTAATGGAGGTGAGGGGAAAGGTGTTGTTGCAGTACTGGGGCGTCAGGCCCAGGTCCTGGCAGGCGGCGGCGTAGCCCTCGCTCCGGAGCTGGTGGGTGGTGCTGCCCCGGCGGCGGCCGAAGTAGAGGATGTCCCGGTGGCCCAGCCGGTAGAGGTACTCCACCCCCATGCAGGCCCCCCGGTAGTTGTCCACGGAGACGTAGCTCTCCGGCACCTCCCGCAGGTTCTCCCCCACGAACACCGTGGGGAGCCGGGAGAGGTAGGGCCGCAGCTTCTCATAGCTCTCCGGCCCGGAGGGAACCAGGATGATCCCGTCCACCTGCCGCCCGATCATCAGCTCGAAGAGCTCCTTCTCCTGCTCCAGGTCCCGGGAGGAGTTGCACAAAATGATGTTGTACCCCCGGGCCCGGGCCTGGCGGTCGATATGGTAGGCCAGGTCGGACATGAACGGGTTGTTTACCCCCGTGAGGATCAGGCCCAGCAGCTTGGTGCTCTTCATCACCATGGCCCGGGCCACGGTGTTGGCGGTGTAGTTCATCTCCTTGCACACCTGGAGGATGCGCTCCCGGGTGTCCACACTGATCTCCGGACTGCCGGAGAGGGCCCGGGAAACGGTGGAGTAGGAAACCCCGGCGGCTTTTGCGACATCTTTGATGGTCACGTTCTTCATATGATGACCTCCGTTACGAAAATATTTCGAATCATTTTCCGCAAATTCATTGTAAAGCCTGCCGCACGGAATTGCAAGGGCAAATTGTCATATTTTCCATATTTTCTGTACTTCTGCACAGACTAATCCGCTTTTTATTCGTCAAAAAGACGAAATTTATTTTAGAGCGGGCGGACTGGCGGAGGATCAACGGGAAATTATCGGAAAAACGAACGGAAACAGCGGAAAAAACGCCGGGAATATGAAAGCGATCCGAAAAACAGCCCGCTGTCAGGGGGATTTCCGGCGGCGGCGGGAGAAATGCTGTTGACAAAGCGCCGGAAATGCGGTACAATTCAAATAACCCGATGAACGGAAACGTTTGAACTAAAAATATCCGGCATCCAGGGAGGTGGAAGCTTGATTCGCGGCGTCTTATTTGATCTGGGCGGCACGCTGCACACCGTCAGCTCGCCGGAGGGGCGGGACGTGCGCTTCGCCCAGCTGCTGCTGGAGCGGCTGGCGGATTACGGCATCACGCTGGACGCGGAGCCGGAGGAGCTGGCGAAACGGCTCCACGAAAACAGCGAGGACTACAAGCATCACTCCGAGGCGGACCTGCGGGAGCTGCCGGCCGTGGAAATCTGGAACGACTGGTACCTCCGGGACTGGGCCATCGGCCGGGAGCGGCTGGCGCCCGCGGCGGAGGAACTGAGCTTCCGCTACGACTACGAGCGGGTCAGGGTAATGCGCAGGCCCTGGATCAAGGAAACCCTGGACGCCCTGCGGGACCAGGGGATGAAGCTGGGCCTCATCAGCAACATCATTTCCCTGTCGGCGGCCCCCCACTTTCTGGAGGAGTACGGCGTAAGGGATTATATGGACTGCATGGTCCTCTCCAGCGCGGCGGGCATCCGGAAGCCGTCGGCGGAGATCTTCCGCATCGCGGAGCGGGAACTGGGCCTGGGGCCGGAGGAGCTGGCCTATGTGGGCGACACCCTGTCCCGGGACGTAAAGGGCGTCCGGAACGCCGGATGGCGGCTGATGATCCAGATCAAAAACCCCGGCGCGGCCAAGCGGGACAAGGGCCTGGAGCACGCCGGACTGCGGCCCGACTACCTGATCGAGGGGCTGGAGGAGATTCCGGAGATCATCCGCAGGGAAAACGGAAATCAGAAGCTGTACCAATAGGCGCCGGCACGCATCTTGACGGAAAATTTTCCGTCTGGCTGCGTCAGAAACTCTTGAAATCCGTCAGGATTCCTGCCAGTTTCTTCCTTGTCAGGCAAAAAATTTTCTCGCCATTCTGCATACCGTCACCTATCGGTACAGCTTCTTGCTCCATCTCACCATACAGACCATACAGGAGGAGACACGATGATGAACCGCAGTATTGATACCATTTTCTTTGACGTGGGCGCCACGCTGCGCTACGTGGTGGAGGACGATGCCTTCTCCGCCGCCGCGGACAAGGCGCTGATGGAGCTGGCGGGCGCCCGGGAGCCCCGCGACGTATTCTTCGAGAAGCTGACGGCGAACTGGAAGGCCTACCGGAAATGGGCCAAGGACTCCCTGCTGGACGTGTCCGAAATGGAGCTGTGGCTGCAGCACCTGCTGCCGGACTATCCGGCGGAGCGGGTGGCCCCCAACGCGGCCCGGCTCACCCGGCTGTGGCGGGACCACGACGGGCGGCGGGTTCCCCACGACGGCGTGAAGGAGACGCTCATCGAGCTCAAGCGCCGGGGCTACAAGCTGGGCATCATCGCCAACACCATCACCGAGACGGAAATCCCCGACTGGATGTGCCATGACGGCGTGGCGGACTGCTTCAAGACGGTGATCCTGTCCTCCAAGGTCCGGCTGCGGAAGCCCGACCCGGCCATCTACCTGCTGGCCTCCCGGTGCATCGGGTCCGCGCCGGAAAACTGCGCCTACGTGGGCGACAACCCGGTGCGGGACGTGGAGGGCGCGGTGGACGCCGGATACGGCAGCATGGTCCTCTTCGAGGACGCCGGCACCGCCGACCGGGAGGGCAGGGCCCCCACCGTGACGCCGGACTACCGGATCAAGGCCATCCCGGAGCTGCTGGACCTGTTCCCGCCGAGGAGCTGAGGCCATGAGGAAGATCAAGGGCGTATTTTTCGACCTGGGCGGGACGCTGCGCATCTGCCAGGAGGTCCCCGCGCACCAGGAGAAAGCCAAGGCCCGCATGGCGGAGCTGGTGGGCCGGACGGACGTGCAGGCGTTCACCGACATGGTGGAGGAGCGGTACGCCCCCTACCGGGACTGGGCCCTGACGGAAAACAGGGAGGCCGGGGACTTCGAGCTGTGGGACAAGTGGCTGCTGCCGGAGTACGACAAGGAGCGGCTGGCGGCGGTGTGCCATGAGCTCACCTACCAGTACCGGCAGGCGAAGGGCCTGCGGCACGTGGTGCCCGGCGGGCTGAAGGTGATCCGGGGGCTCTACGAGCGGGGCTTCCGGCTGGGGATTATCTCCAACCTCATCGGGGAGAACGAGATTCCCGACTGGCTCCGGGAGGACGGGCTGGCCCAGTATTTTGACGCGGTGGTCCTCTCCTCCGTATGCCATATCCGGAAGCCGGACCCGGAGATTTACCGCATAGGCTGCCGGGAGCTGGGGCTGGAGCCGGAGGAGTGCGCCAGCGTGGCCGACAACCTGGGAAGGGACATCACCGGCGCAAAGGCGGCGGGCATCGGGGCCAACATCCTCTTTATCTCCCCCGAGAAGCTGGCGAAAAAGACCATCACCGACGCCAACCGGCCGGACTGCATTGTCCACCAATTCGCGGATATTTTAGACCTTCCTATGTTACAGTAAGGGAAAGGGGCTGGTACATATGGAAAAACAAATCGACACCATTTTTGTGGACCTGGGGGACACCTTCCGGGTCATCCGGAAGGACGAGGCCTATCAGCGGGCGGCCAAGGAGACGATCACCCGCCTGCTGGGCACGAAGGAGGACCCCATTGCGTTCTACAAGAATGTCATTGAGCCCCGGTACGACAGGTACCGGGAGTGGGCGCTGACCTTCTACTGCGAGGCGCCGGTCAAGGAGCTGTGGACCCGCTGGCTGGCCTACGACTTCCCCCGGGAGCGGGTGGAGGCGGCGGCGGACGAAATGACCTATGCCTACCGCAGGACCAAGGGGGAGCGGGTGGTCACCGAGGGCGGCATCGACACCATCAAAGAGCTGTACGCCAGGGGGTATACCCTGGGCATCGTCAGCGACCTGGTGGGCACCGAGGAGGTGGACGAGTGGCTGGACCAGGACGGCCTGCGCCCCTACTTCAAGACGGTGCAGCAGTCCTCCACGTGCCTGATCCGGAAGCCCCATCCGGCCATCTACTACTATGCCCTGGAGGAGTGCGGAGCCGACCCCCATCGGACGTGCTACGTGGGAGACAACCTGGCCCGGGACATCGTGGGGGCCAAGGCGGCGGGCCTGGGCATGACCATCGGGGTCCAGTACCCCGGCAGGAAGCCCCAGGAGATCACCGACGAGAACCGGCCCGACCGCTTCATCAGCCATTTCACCCAGCTGCTGGATATTTTCCCGCCCATTGAATGATTTGACACGCCTACGGCAAAGGAGAGATTGTTATGAGCAGTGCGATCGGCGGCGAGGCCCTGGCCAGGGCCGTGGAGGCCGCCTATGAGGCCGGTCAGACCGACTACTATCTGGAGCCTATGGCTCTGGTGGACGAAGAGGGAGCCCCCGTGGGGAAGATCAAGGACGGCGACCAGGTGGTGTTCTGCTGCCGGAGAGGCGAGCGGGAGATCGAGCTCACCGACGCCTTTGTGGACCCCGCCTTCCCCCACTTCCAGCGGGACTGGATGAAGGGCCTCAGCTTCGTCATCATGACCATGTATCACGAGAAATTCAAGGACCTGCCCATCGCCTTCGCCCCGGAGAAGGTGGTAAAGCCCCTGGCCCAGGTGATCGGCGAGGCGGGGCTGCGGCAGTTCCACTGCGCCGAGTCGGAGAAGTACGCCCACGTGACCTTCTTCTTCAACGGCGGCGAGAACCAGCCCTTCCCCGGCGAGGACGACCTGCGGGTCCCCTCCCCCAAGGGCATCCCCTTCGACCAGAAGCCGGAGCTGAGCCTGCCGGAGGTGGCGGAGAAGGTGAAGGAGGCCGTGGACAATGGCTATGAGTTCATCCTCACCAACTTCGCCAACGGCGACGTCATCGGACACACCGCCAATACCCAGGCCAAGCTGGCCGCCGCCGCCACCGTCAGCGACTACGTGGGCATGGCGGCGGAGTACGCCAAGCGCCACGGCTACGTGGTGGCCGTCACCGCCGACCACGGCAACATCGAGACACTGTATAATAAGGAAGGCAAGCCCCACGTGGCCCACACCACCAACCTGGTCCCCTTTATCGTCCTGGACCCCCAGGGGCGGGAGATCGCCCTGCGGGACGGGCGGCTGGGCGACGTGGCCCCCACGGTCCTGAGCGTGCTGGGACTGGAGAAGCCGGCGGAAATGACGGGTACGTCCCTCATTGAGACGGAGGGCTTTACCAACCACAAGATGATGCTCATCATCCTTGACGGCTGGGGCTTCGGCACCGCCGACGACAAGGACGCCATCTTCTCCGCCGACACCCCCACCTGGGACGCCCTGCTGGCGAAGTATCCCAACAGCCGGCTCCGGGCCTCCGGGGAGGACGTGGGCCTGCAGGCCGGGAAGCCCGGCAACTCCGAGGCCGGCCACTCCAATCTGGGCGCGGGCCGGATCGTGGCCCAGGACGACGTGCGGATGGACCGCGCCATTCAGGACGGGTCCTTCAAGACCAATCCCGTGTTCCTGAAGGCCATCGCCAACGCACGGGAGAACCATAAGCCCCTGCACCTGCTGGCCTATCTCACGGAGAAGTCCAGCCACGGGTGCATCGACTATCCCCTGATGCTGGTGGAAATGGCCGAGGGGGTGGAGGAGATCGACCTCCATATCATTTTCGACGGGCGCAGCACCGAGCCCGGCTCCGCTCCCGCCATGCTGCGGCAGCTGGAGGAGCGGCTCAGGAAGCTGGGCCGGGGCCGCATCGTGGACGGCGTGGGCCGGGGCATCGCCCTGGACCGGGACGGCAACTACGCCAGGATCCAGAAGGCCTATGAGTGCATGACCCTGGGCAAAGGGACGCAGTATACCCTGTAACAGCCCTGGCAATCGACCTTTGGGAGGTAAAGCAACCATGGCATCAACACCTGTAGCGGTAGTGGACGTATCCGTCCTGGCCCTGGGGCCCCTGGACATCGGCCTGCGGATGATGCTGGCCATGCTCATCGGCGCGGTGATCGGAACGGAGCGGGAGTATACCCACCGCCCCGCCGGCATGCGCACCCATATGCTGGTCGCCCTGGGCGCCTGCGCGGTCATGACCACCAGCCAGCTGATCTTCTGGCAGTACCGGCCCTACGGCGCTACGCCGGACCCCGCCCGCCTGAGCGCGCAGGTCATCACCGGCCTGGGCTTTTTGGGCGCGGGCACAATCATGCGGGAGGGGCCCAGCGTCAAGGGCCTGACCACCGCCGCCAGCATCTGGGCCACGGGCTGCCTGGGCGTCGCCGTGGGCGGCGGCTACTACATGGTCGCGGTCGTGGGCGGCGTGTGCATCATGGTCACCCTGATCGTTTTCGAGTGGCTGCAGAAGAAGATCCTCCATAACCGCTATTCTCTGTACATTTTTTCCGTGACCTGCACCGACGTGGCGGGGACCCTGGAGCTGATCCACACCCTGGCGGGCGAGGCGGACGCCCTGCTCAACAGCATCCACGTGGACGAGGTGAAGACCGGCTTCAAGATCCGCTTCAAGGCAGATTTCGGCGGCCGCCACTCCGACGAGCGGCTCCATAAGTTCATATCCGACCTGAGCGCAGACCCTCATACCAGCTCCGTCACCTCCGACCGGAGCCGAATCTGACGCGAACCCCTCGAACCACTGATCGGGAAGCTGAAAAAGCTCCTCCATCAGTGGTTCGAAACACCAGCGGGGCGTTTCCCCTCGCTCCCAGCCGGGAGCTGGCCTCCGGGCGCGCAACCGGCGCCGCTTTTCCGTGTCTGACGAGAAAAATCCTCGCCCATCCGGCATCCCCCGGTTATGAATACAGGTTCAAAATTCAGAGAAAAGGAGAAAACGCTATGAGTCAGTATTTCATCATTTTTTCTGCCCTGGGTTCCATCTGCGCACTGCTGTTCGCCGTGTTTATGGCGAAGCGCGCCCTTTCGTTCTCGGAGGGCACCGAACAGATGCAGAAGATTGCCTCCTTCATCCGGCAGGGCGCCAACGCGTACCTGCGGCGGCAGTACAGCGTGGTCCTGGTATTCTTCGCGTGCATGTTCGCCATCCTGTGCGTCATGGCGGCGCTGCACTTCCTGACCTGGTTCGTTCCCTTCGCCTTTGTCACCGGCGGCTTCTTCTCGGGGCTCAGCGGCTTCGTGGGGATGAAGATCGCCACCGCCTCCAACGCCCGCACTGCCAACGCCTGCCGGGAGAGCCTGAACTCCGGGCTGAAGGTGGCCTTCTCCGCGGGGACGGTCATGGGCTTCACCGTGGTGGGCCTGGGCCTGCTGGACATTTCCGGGTGGTACCTGCTGCTCAAGTACGCGTTTCACCTGCCCCTCAACGACATCACCGCCGCCATGCTGACCTTCGGCATGGGCGCCAGCTCCATGGCGCTGTTCGCCCGGGTGGGCGGCGGCATCTTCACCAAGGCCGCCGACGTGGGCGCGGACCTGGTGGGCAAGGTGGAGGCTGGCATCCCCGAGGACGATCCCCGGAACCCCGCCGCCATCGCCGACAACGTGGGCGACAACGTGGGCGACGTGGCCGGCATGGGCGCGGACCTCTACGAGTCCTATGTGGGCTCCCTGATCTCCTCCTGCTCCCTGGGCGTCATCGCCTTCGGGTACATCGAGTCCGTCAACGACCTCAACGCCTTTGCGGTGCCCATGCTGATCGCGGCCATCGGCGTTATCGCCTCTATTATCGGCTCCCTGCTGGTCCGCACCGGCGAGTCCACCGACCAGATGACCCTCCTCAGGGCCCTGCGCCGGGGTACCAACACCTCCGCCGTCATCATCGCCGTCGCCGCCTTCCCCATCGTGTGGTTCCTGCTGGGGAGGGACTACATCGGGCTGTACGTGGCCATCCTCTCCGGACTCTTCGCCGGGGTGATGATCGGGCGGTTCACCGAGTACTACACCTCCGACACCTACGTGCCCACCCAGAACCTGGCGGCCTCCTCCGTCACCGGCACCGCCACCCTGGTCATCGATGGACTGAGCCTGGGCATGCGCTCCACCATGCTGCCGGTGCTGACGGTCAGCGGGTGCATCCTCATCGCCTACTACGTCTCCGGCCTGGGCCTCACCGACGGGGCCCGGAACGCCATGGGCCTCTACGGCATCGCCCTGGCGGCGGTGGGGATGCTCTCCACCCTGGGCATCACCCTGGCCACCGACGCCTACGGCCCCGTAGCCGACAACGCCGGCGGCATCGCCCAGATGAGCGGGCTGGACCCCATCGTCCGGGAGCGGACGGACGCCCTGGACTCCCTGGGCAACACCACCGCCGCCACGGGCAAGGGCTTCGCCATCGGCTCCGCCGCCCTGACGGCCCTGGCCCTCATCGCCTCCTATGTGGAGAAGGTAGAGTCGCTGGCCCCGGAGACGGCGCTGGATATGAGCGTCATGAACCCGGTGGTGCTGGTGGGCATCTTCGTAGGGGCCTGCCTGGCCTTCATCTTCGCGGCCATCACCATGGGCAGCGTGGGCAAGGCGGCCCACAGCGTGGTGCTGGAGGTCCGGCGGCAGTTCAAGGAGATCCCCGGCATCATCGAGGGGGCCAAGGATGCGGACTTCGCCCGGTGCGTGGACCTGTGCACCCGGGCCAGCCTCAAGGAGATGGTGGTGCCCACCCTCATCGCCGTGGGCGTGCCCATTGTGGGCGGCCTGCTGCTGGGGCCCGCCGGGGTCATCGGCCTGCTGTGCGGGGCGACGGCGTCGGGCTTCCTGCTGGCGGTGTTTATGTCCAATTCCGGCGGCAGCTGGGATAACGCCAAGAAGTATGTGGAGGCCGGCCACTACGGCGGCAAGGGGAGCAAGAACGATAAGTCCGCCATCGTGGGCGACACCATCGGCGACCCCTTCAAGGACACCTCCGGTCCCGCCATCAATATTCTTATCAAGCTCCTGAGTATGGTTTCGATTGTCTTTGCTACCGTGGTTGTGAATTTCCACATGTTCGGATAACCGGAAGAGCTTCTTTGACCGCCCCCTTCGGGGGGCGGTCACGGGGGATTCTTCTTGAATCGGCCCGGGGGCTGCGCGCCCCCGGACCCTGCGCCTACTTTTGCCGCGCGGCAAAAGTAGGCAAAAACGCGCTTAGACCTACGGTCTAAGAACCCCTTGACGGGCAGGCGCGTGCGCGCCTTTGCCCTATACGGGGGATAAAGGGCTGTGCGGCGGGTTTGCTTGACAGGCGAAGCCACCGAATGTCCGATCCTTCGGGCATCTGATCTAGTGGCTTGGCAGTTGACCAGCTCCGCCTGCCGGCCTGTTAAAGGGGTAGAGCCTGCCAGGGGGGACCTTCTAACGGAAGTGCCCCGGGAGCTCCCCCGTGTGATACGGTAGGGTCTGCCGACAACATCGCTGGATAGACGCTTCGCCCGATCCATGGGAGCCGCCTGCATCAGCCCGGACAGACTACAGTGGAAGCGCAAAAAACAATTACCCCCGTAATGAAGGAGGATTCTTAAGGAACGTAGTTCCTTAAGCGATCTAGATTGTGCAATGACCGCATCGAGCGGTCATGCACAAT
>VSNB01000329.1 GCA_009774055.1 Clostridiales bacterium | reverse complement strand
GAAGGGCGGCGCGGCGCGATGAAGAAAGACAACCATTATTTCGGCTGGGGCTTGACGGCGGTATGCGTGGTGTGCGCGGTGATGCTGATCTACGACCTGGTGTTCCGGGACAGCATCGTCATGATCTACACCCGCAAGCTGATGGAGATTCTGGCCCCCATCCTCTACGGCGCGGCCATCGCCTACCTGCTGGCACCCATCGTCAACTGGTTCGAGCGGGTGATCCTCCCCCGGGCCGGCAGCCGGACGGGGGCGAAGGGCGTGCGGGCCGTCTCCATGGTACTGACGTGGGTGGTCGTGTTCGCCCTGTTTTACGGCCTATTGAGCGTCCTGCTGCCGGAGCTGTACAAGAGCATCCGCCAGCTGGTGGGCAATCTGACTACCTATTACGGCACCATTGAAGCCTGGATGCTGCGCCTGCTGGAGAACAATCCGGACCTGGCCCGCCGGGCGCAGGAGCTGTTCAACCAATACTATCAGCAGGCCTTTGCATGGCTGCGGGACAATCTGGCTCCCCAGCTCCAGGTGGCGGTCCAGGCGGTCACCGGAGGCGTGGTTGGCGTGCTGGTGTTCTTCAAGAACCTGTTCCTGGGAATCATGGTTTCCCTGTACCTGCTGGGGTCCAAGGAGCATTTCGCCGCCGCGGGGTGCAAGCTGTGCTACACCTTCCTGCCGGAGGACCGGGCGGCCTGGTTCATCCGGGGCATCAAGGCTACGGACCGCATTTTCTCCGGCTTCGTCCGGGGCAAGCTGCTGGACTCCCTGATCATCGGCATCCTGTGCTTCGTTTTTTCCAGCCTGTTCAAGTTCCCTTACGCCCCCCTGGTCAGCGTGGTGGTGGGGGTGACCAACGTCATTCCCTTCTTCGGGCCCTTCCTGGGTGCCATCCCCAGCGCTTTCCTGATTCTGTTGGACAGCCCGATCAAGTGCCTGTACTTCATCCTCTTCATCCTGGCCCTCCAGCAGTTTGACGGCAACATCCTGGGGCCCAAGATCCTGGGCAACAGCACGGGTATCTCCGGCTTCTGGGTGATCGTGGCCATCCTGGTAGGCGGCGGACTGTGGGGCGTGGCAGGCATGTTCCTGGGCGTGCCCATCTGCGCCTGTATCTATGCGGGGGTCCGGGCCTTCTCCAACTACCGGCTGAAGAAAAAGGGCCTGCCGGTGGGCTCCGCCAGCTACACCACCCACCAACCCGTCTGGCCGGAGGAGTCCGAGGCGGAAAAAACGGCGGACAAACCATAAGAGTCTGGCGCAAATCCCCCGTCAATCCGTACACGCTGAGATTCAAAACAGGCTCTAAATTTTCCAGCGATAACCTCTTGGCAAATAATTGCCAGGAGGTTATACTATGCCCATAGGAAGAAAACCAAGCGGCGGAAAGCGGGAGGCGTTATGACAGATTTTTTCAAACGGCACAAGGCGGTACATATCTGGTTTTTATGCGACCTGCTTCTGCTGGCTCTCTACCGATGGGCCGTCAGCTCCCGTCCGACGGCCAACGCCTTCATCGGCTTCACCCAGCGTCTCAAGGACGGCTGCGCCTGCCTCTGGTATCTGTTTCCCTTCTCAGTGGTGGAGTGGTTTTACGCGGCCTTTATCGCAGGGGTGATTGCCTGGCTGGCGGTATTGTTCCACCGGGTGCGCACCTGGAGGGGCCGCCGTCTTCATGCGGCCTACGGCTGTGCGCTGGGCATCCTCTGCCTGTTTCTGACGGCGGGGAGCATCTATTGTCTGGGCTGGGGGGTAAACTACTACGCCGACGGCTTTCAGGAGAAGAGCGGCGTTTACGCCCAGCCGGTGACGGCTGACGAGCTGGAGCGGGTGACCCTCCGCTTCGTGGAGAAGCTGGCGGAAACCTCGGACCAGGTTCCCCGGGACCAGGAGGGCCTCTTTGCCGTTCCCCAGGAGGAAATTTTCGCCTACAGCACACAGGTCTACGACAGTCTTTCCCAGGAGTTCCCCTTCCTGGCCCGGCGGGACCGGGTCCCCAAGAAGATGGTTTTCTCCCGGCTGTTCAGCGCTATGAATTTTACCGGCTTTTACAGCCCCTACACCGGGGAGTCCAATCTGAACGTGGACAGCCCTATTTGTCTGCTTCCGGCCAACATCGCCCACGAGCTGGCCCACCAGCGCGGCATTGCCTCGGAGCAGGAGTGTAATTTTCTGGCCATTGCCGCCGCAACGTCCTGCGGGGACATCGGCTATCAGTATTCCGGGTATCTGATGGGGTACATACAGCTGTCCAATGCGCTCTACCGGGCGGACCCGGAGCGCTGGGCGGAGGTTTACAGCCTCCTGCCGGAGGCTGTGCTGGCGGACCTTCGTTATCACAGCGCCTATTGGGCGCAGTTTGATGGGCTTACCGCCCAGGTGAGCACCAGGATTTATGATTCGTCTTTGAAATCCTATGGGCAGGCGGATGGGATACAGTCCTATGGGACTGTGGTGGATCTGCTGGTTGCATACTACTAGGCAGTTCTCTTCGCCGCCTCCGGCGGCGAACGGGAGATTTATCTGCGGCCCTGCGGGCCGCTCCGCTCTCTTATCTTGATCTTTTATTTATCTCATCTTCGCGCCCTTCGGGCGCGAACGGGAGTTTAATCTGCAGCCCTGCGGGCCGCGGCCGCTTCTCTTCTTTCCGGAAGTTCCGGGCTCCCGCGCCCGGACGGCGGCCTACTTTTGGCCCGCGCCAAAAGTAGGCAAAAACGCGCTTGAACCTACGGTTCAAGACTCCCTTAGACGGGCAGGCGCGTGCGCGCCTTTGCCCTATACGGGGGATAAAGGGCTGTGCGGCGGGTTTGGCTGATAGGCGAAGCCACCGAATTTCCGATCCTACGGGTATCTAATCTAGTGGCTTGGCAGTTGACCAACTCCGCCTGCCGGCCTGTTAAAGGGGTAGAGTCTG
>VSNB01000328.1 GCA_009774055.1 Clostridiales bacterium | reverse complement strand
GATCCTACGGGTATCTAATCTAGTGGCTTGGCAGTTGACCAACTCCGCCTGCCGGCCTGTTAAAGGGGTAGAGTCTGCTAGGGGGGCCTTCTGCCCCGGGAGCTCCAGCGTGTATGACGGTAGGGTCTGCATTTACATCCTCAAATAGACGCTTCGCCCGATACAAGGGAGCCCCCTACTTTAGCCCGGACAGACTCCAGTGGAAGCGCAAAAAACAATCACCCCCGTAATGCGAAGGATTCTCAAGGGACGGAACGTCCCTTGAGGGTGCTTTTGCTTCTTTTCCCACAAGGGAAAAGAAGGCCTCTCCCCGGCAGGGGCAAAGATAAAATAAGAAAAGAGCCCCGCCGCCCCGCAGGGGCGGCAAAAGAAGAATCACCCGTTTTTCTCCAGCAGCCCATGTTTCACATCCCACAGCCTCTGGGAAAGATCCACATAATACTTGTGGGGGTTGTCAAACCGTTTGACCTCCTCCCACAGGGTATCCACCTGCTGCAGGCAGTACGCCCGGATCTCCGGCAGGGAAGGCAGCTTGTAGACCAGCTTCCCGTTTTTAAAGACAGGCACTTGGAGCTCCTTGGCGGTAAAATCAAAGACCTTCTTCTTCTTCCAGGTGGCGTCCGGATCAAAAATCTCCAACGGCTGGGAATCGTCCACCGTCTCGTCGTGAATGGTCAGATAGTCCGCGATGGCCTTCCCAGTGTCGTTGCCGTAGAACCGGAACAGCTTCTTGAAGTGGGGCGTGGTGATCTTCGCCACGTTCTCGCTGATCTTGATCTTGGGCTCGATGCTCCCGTCCTCCCGCTCTACGGCGACCAGCTTGTACACCCCGCCGAACACCGGCTCGCTCCGGGCGGTGATCATCCGCTCGCCTACGCCGAAAGCGTCGATCTTGGCCCCCTGGAGCAGCAGGTTCCGGATCAGTTTCTCATCCAGGGAGTTGGACGCGGAAATGGTGCACGTCTCCCACCCGGCGGCGTCCAGCAGCTTCCGGGCCTCCTTGGTCAGATAGGCGATGTCCCCGGAGTCCAGCCGGATGCCGCACTTGGTGATCCCCCTGGGCCGGAGGACCTCGTTAAAGGCCCGGATGGCGTCGGGCACGCCGCTCTTGAGGGTGTTGTAGGTGTCCACCAGCAGCACCGCGTTGGTGGGATAGATCTCGCAGTAGGTCTTGAAGGCATCGTATTGGCTGTCGAACATCTGCACCCAGGAGTGGGCCATGGTTCCCGCGGCGGGTACGCCGTAGAGCTGGTCGCTGATGGCGCAGGCCGTGCCGTGGACACCGCCGATGTAGGCCGCCCTCGCGCCCACCACCGCGCCGTCCACCCCCTGGGCCCGGCGGGAGCCGAACTCCAGGACTGTGCGGCCCTGGGCCGCCCGGACCACCCGGTTGGCCTTGGTGGCGATGAGGCTCTGGTGATTGATGCACAGCAGGGAGTAGGTTTCAATGAGCTGGGCCTGGGAGGCCGGAGCCCGGACGGTGACCAGGGGCTCCCCGGGGAACACCGGCGTCCCTTCCGGCACTGCCCACACGTCGCCGGTAAATTGAAAACGGCGCAGATAGTCCAGAAAATCCTCCTGGAACAGGTTCTTGCTCCGGAGATAGGCGATGTCGTCCTCATCGAAGTGCAGGTCCTGGATGTACTCCGCCAGCTGTTCCAGCCCCGCGGCGATGGCGAAGCCGCCCCCGTCGGGCACGCGGCGGAAAAACACGTCGAAGTAAGTGATGCGGTCCTGCATCCCCTGGCGGAAATAGCCGTTGGCCATGGTCATCTCATAAAAGTCAAACAGCATGGACAGGTTCAGCTTCTCCTTGCGTTCCATAGCAGTACGCTCCTTGGTTTCTTTACGTAATAGGCGGGCGGGCCCGTCCCCTATATAGTATAACTTTTTTCCCGGATTTGCAACGTTGGAATTGACAATTCTTTCCCTTTCCACTAAGATAGGGAAACAGCGGACCCCCGTCCGGAAAACCACCCAGGGAGGATCACAGCTATGTCCATCGTTTTAGGCATCGACATCGGCGGCTCCACCACGAAGATCGTGGGCCTCAGGTCCGATGGAAGCGCCATCGCCATGCACCGGGTCCAGGCCCAGGACCCCATCACGTCCCTCTACGGGGCCATGGGAAACTTCCTTTTCACCAACCGCCTCAGCCTGGAGGACGTCAGCCGGGTCGCCCTGACGGGGGTAGGCGCGTCCTACGTGGACCAGGACATCTACGGCATCCCCACGGAGAAGGTGGAGGAGTTCGCCGCCGTAGGCGCGGGCGGCCTGGCCCTCAGCGGCCAGGACCGGGCGGTAGTGGTCAGCATGGGCACCGGCACCGCCTTCATCTGGGCGGAGCGGGGCAGGCCGGTGCGCCATCTCTGCGGCTCCGGCGTAGGGGGCGGCACCCTGGCGGGGCTCTGCTCCCGCCTGTGCGGCACCCGGAAGTATGCCCAGATCGTCAAGCTTGCCGCCGAGGGGGACGTGAACCAGACGGACCTGACGGTAGGGGACCTGACCCGCAACAGCCACCCGTCCCTGCCTCTGGACATCACCGCCGCCAACTTCGGCAACGTCTCCGACGACGCCTCCGCCGGCGACTTTGCCGCCGGCGTTGTCAACATGGTGCTCCAGTCGATTGGCACCACTGCCGTGATGGCCTGCCGGTACTGCGGCTGTGAGTCGGCGGTGCTCACCGGGTTTATGTCCAATCTCCCCCAGGCAAGGGAGTGTTTTGATTTGTTTACCCGGCTGCATGGGATTGAGTTTATTATTCCCGAGAACGCCGCCTATGCTACGTCTATCGGCGCGGCGCTCCGGCTGATAGAAGGGAAGTAATCTTCGCGCCCTATGGGCGCGAACCGTGGATTCTTCTCGAATCGGCCCCGGGGGGGGTACCCCCCCCCCCCCACCGCGGTATATT
>VSNB01000327.1 GCA_009774055.1 Clostridiales bacterium | reverse complement strand
GGGGGCGGGGAGTGGTTTAAAAGCCACCGACTCCGCCCGCCCCGGGCGGGGCCCGGCGGCCCGGGCCGCCGGGGTGGACGTGTACGACACCCCCTTCACCGACGTCAACGACGACGAGGGCATCCGCACGGACGCGGAGCTGGCCAAAGCCCTGGGCTTCACCGGCAAGGCGTCCATTTCCCCCCGTCACGTGGAGGTCATCAACCAGGTGTTCAGCCCCACGGAACAGGAAATCGATTACGCCTACAAGGTGATGGACGCCATCCGCTGGGCCAAGGCCCAGGGCAAGGGGGCCGTGGCCCTGTACGGCAAGATGATCGACGCGCCTATCGTGGCGCGGGCGGAGCAGACCATCGCGGCGGCCCGGGAAATGGGCCTGGGAAGGGAGGAAGAGGCATGAACAAGCTGGTATCATCCATCCGGGAGGCCGTGGAGCTCTCCGGGCTCCGGGACGGCATGACGGTTTCCTTCCACCACCACCTGCGCAACGGCGACTACGTGCTGAACATGGTCATGGAGCAGATCGCGGCGCTGGGAATCAAGGACCTGACCGTCAACGCCAGCTCCCTCTTCGACGTCCACCAGCCCCTGGCGGACCATATCCGGAACCACGTGGTAACCGCCCTGCAGACGGACTACATGTCCGCCGGACTGGGCCGGGAGATTTCCCGGGGCCTCATGGAGAAGCCCGTGGAGTTCCGCACCCACGGCGGACGGCCCAGCGACATCGCCAGCGGGCGCACCCCCATCGACGTAGCCTTCATCGCCGCCCCCAGCGCGGACCCCATGGGCAACTGCACCGGAAAATTCGGAAAGTCCGCCTGCGGCAGTCTGGGCTACGCCATCCCCGACGCCATGTACGCAAAAAAAGTGGTCGTCATTACGGACAACCTGGTGTCCTATCCCCTGGAGGGCTGGTCCATCCCGGAAATCTACGTGGACTATGTGGTTTCTGTGGACGCCATCGGCGACCCCGAGGGCATCGTCTCCGGCACCACCCGGATCACCAGGGACCCGGTGGGCCTGGTCATGGCCTCCTATGCGGCCAAGGTCATCGAGCGCTCCGGCCTTCTGAAGGACGGCTTCTCCTTCCAGACCGGCGCGGGGGGCGCGTCCCTGGCGGCGGCGGGCTTCCTCAAGGAGATCATGCTGGAAAAGGGCGTCCAGGGAAGCTTCGGCCTGGGCGGCATCACCGGCTATATGGTAGACATGCTCCAGGCGGGGTGCTTCCAGTCCCTGCTGGACGTGCAGTGCTTCGACTTGAAGGCGGTGGAGTCCCTGCGCAGCGACCCCCGGCACCAGGAGATCTCCGCCCTCCACTACGCCAGCCCCACCCAGCGCAGCGCAGTGGTGGACAGCCTGGACGTGGTGATCCTGGGAGCCACGGAGATCGACACGGACTTCAACGTCAACGTCCACACCGACTCCAACGGCAGCATTATGGGCGGCTCCGGCGGCCACAGCGACACGGCGGCGGGGGCGAAGCTGTCCATGATCATCGCGCCTATGTTCCGTGCCCGGCTGCCCATCGTCACCGACCGCGTGACCTGTATTTCCACCCCCGGGGAGGATATCGATGTACTGGTCACCCAGGGCGGCATCGCCGTGAACCCCAGAAATACGGAGCTGCGCCAGCGTCTCGCGGACGCCGGCCTGCCGGTTATCGATATCCGGGAGCTGAAGGAAAAGGCCGAGCGTCTGACCGGCGCGCCTAAGCGCCTGCCCAAGGGCGGGCGGGTCGTAGCGGAGGTTATCTCCCGCAGCGGCGGCATCCTGGATCAGATCTACGCGAAGCCCGAATAAAGCAGAAAAGGAGAACGGCCCATGAGAGAGATCAGCGCACAGCGGATCACGGAAGTGGTCAGGCGTCTGTGCATCGAAGCCAACTGCCACCTGCCCCAGGACATGAAGGAGCGCATTGAGTCCTGCCGCGCCCAGGAAACCTGGGGCGCAGCTCGAGAGATCCTGGACCGCATCGTGGAAAACTACAATATTGCGGACGAGAACGGCCGCCCCATCTGTCAGGATACCGGTATGGCCTGCGTATTTCTGAAGGTGGGCCAGGAGGTCCACGTGACCGGCAGTATCTCCGACGCGGTGAATGAGGGCGTCCGCCAGGGCTACGGCGAGGGCTTCCTCCGCAAGAGCGTGGTCCGGGACCCCCTGGACCGGGTAAACACCGGGGACAACACCCCCGCCATGATCTACTACGACCTGGTCCCCGGCGACCAGCTGGAGATCACCGTGGCCCCCAAGGGCTTCGGCAGCGAGAACATGAGCCAGATCAAGATGCTCAAGCCCTCCGACGGCCTCCAGGGCGTAAAGAACTTCATCCTCAAGGCAGTGGAGGACGCGGGCCCCAACCCCTGCCCCCCCATCGTAGTAGGCGTGGGTGTGGGCGGCACCTTTGACAAGGCGGCCTACCTGGCCAAGCGGGCCCTCATGCGCCCCGTGGACCAGCGCAACCCCGATCCCCGGTACGGTGCGCTGGAGGAGGAAATGCTGGAGGCGGTCAACCGCCTGGGCATCGGCCCCCAGGGCTTCGGTGGCCGGACCACCGCCCTGGCAGTGAATATCGAGCAGTGCCCCACCCACATCGCGGGCCTGCCGGTGGCAGTGAACATCAACTGCCACGTGACGAGACATAAGACGGAGGTGCTCTGATATGCCGGTATCCATTACCACGCCCCTCACCCGGGAACAGGCCCGGAAGCTGAAGGCGGGCGACAGCTGCCTGATCTCCGGCGTGATCTACACCGCCCGGGACGCCGCCCACAAGCGGCTGTGCGAGCTGGCGGAGCAGGGCAAAGAGCTGCCCATCGACCCCAAGGACTGCACCATCTACTACGTGGGCCCCACCCCGGCGGGCCCCGGCGAGGCCATCGGCTCCGCCGGCCCCACCACCTCCTACCGCATGGACGCATACAGCC
>VSNB01000326.1 GCA_009774055.1 Clostridiales bacterium | reverse complement strand
CCGCCGCCGTCCGCAGGGCCCCGCATTTCCGGGGGCATAAGGTACAGACCCGCGCGTTTCCCCCTCCAGCGCCCGCCGGACCTCCTCCAGGAATTTCCCGAAGGCCGACGGTACCGCCAGTTCCTCCAGCTCCCGCCGGTCCGCCCAGGTAAACCCGGGCCCGTCCCCCGCCGCCTCCAGCAGGTAGCCGGTCATGCGCCACTCCACGTGGGTGAAAATATGTCTGGCGGACAGCTTCCGCCGCCACGCCAGGGCCGTGAGGCCCCAGTCCGCCAGGGGGCCGGCGGCTTCCTCTTCCGCCAGGGCTCCGGGTACGTTGGGAAACTCCCACAGCCCCGCCAGCAGCCCCGGACCGTCCCTGCGCCGCAGGGCTGTCCGCCCCTGGCGGACCAGGAGGTAGACCGTCAGCTCCTCCGTCCGCCGGGGGGCCTTTTTCCGCCGCACGGGCAGCTTGTCCTGCAGGCCCAGCCGCCTGGCTTCGCAGAGCGGGGCCAGGGGACAGCCTCCGCAGTCCGGGGCCCCGTTGGGCAGGCAGACCATGGCCCCCAGGTCCATCAGGGCCTGGTTGAATTCTCCGGGCCGGTCCTCCGGCGTGACGGCCTCCATCCACGCACGGAACGTCCGCCGGACTCCGGGGTCCAGGATGTCGCCCTCCGCCCCGGCTACCCGGGCCGCTACCCGCAGTACGTTGCCGTCCACCGCGGGGACCCGCTTCCCGAAGGCGATGGAGGCCACCGCCCCGGCGGTGTAGTCCCCCACGCCGGGCAGGCGGAGCAGGTCCTCGTACTCCTCCGGAAACCGCCCGGAAAACGCATCCACCACCATCCGGGCGGCCTTCTGCAGGTTCCTGGCCCGGTTGTAGTACCCCAGGCCCTGCCACAGCTTCATCAGCCGCTCCTCCGATACCCCCGCCAGCGATTCGACGTCGGGCAGCTCCTCCATCCAGCGGAGGTAGTAGGGGATCACCGCCGCCACCCGGGTCTGCTGGAGCATGATCTCCGACACCAGCACCCGGTAGGGGTCCCCGGTCCCCCGCCAGGGGAGGGTCCGCCGGTTGACATCATACCAGTCCAGCAGGGGCCGGACCATCGCCGCCAGATTCTCGTTCATCCCGGTATCCTTTCCCATCGTCCTCATCCGAACCGCGTGGCGAACCCGCACCGCCGGCACAGCGCCTCCGCAGGCCTGCCATCGGAAAAGCCCTTCACCAGGGCCCTGGCCCGGGGGCCGTCCAGAATTTCCTCCAGGCTCTGCTCCAGCAGGTTCCCCAGAGGCACGTCCCCCTCGTGGTCCAGGCAGCAGGGGACCGCCGTGCCGTCGCACAATATCGCGACCTGCTCCCGCAGTCCCAGGCAGAACCGGGTTCCCGTCTCCGCTGCCTCCAGGTCGGGCCAGTCGAATCTCTCCGCCTGCTCCAGGTACAGCCTCTCGCCCAGCCGCCAGCTGCCCCGCCTGGGCTGGGGCAGGTCCAGGGGGCGGGCTCCCAGTCGCCGGGAGAGGAAGGCCAGTATCTCCCCGTTCCGTTCCTCGGCCCCGCCGAGGTTCCACAGCCGCAGGGCGCAGATCACGCCCCGCTCCGAGGCCCTGCGGGCAAACGTCCATACCGTTTCCAGATACGCCCCCAGCTCCGCCATGCCGTTTCCCTCCGCGCTGTGGAGGGAGACGCTGACCTTGTGGAGGGCGGGGGAGGAGAGGAGCGCGCCCTCCGCCTCCTCCAGCAGGGTCCCGTTGGTGGTCAGGCAGACCCGGAAGCCCTTTTCTCCGGCGATGTCCAGCAGCTCCCCCAGCCGTGGGTGGAGCAGGGGTTCGCCCATGACGTGGAAATACAGGTATTTCACCCGGCCCCGCAGCCTGTCCGCCAGAACGGCGAAGGCCTCCGGCGTCATAAACCGCTCCTCCCGCCCCGTGCCGGGACAGAAGGAGCAGCGGAGGTTGCACAGATTGGTAATTTCCACATACGCCCGCTTCAGCATGGTCAGCCCCTCCTTTTCTCCGCTATTGTAGCACGGCAGGTTGATTTTGGCAACAGGCCGATTTCCGCCGGGCCGAGAAAAGGGGGGCATGGCTTCCGGCGGCAGGGGGGACCGGCGCGGGGGTGCATGATTTGGTACAACTATCCCGAGAGATTCTGCCTATATGACGAAGAAAAACAGGAGGCGCGGGATGGGGAATGTATACGGCTATATCCGGGTATCCAGCCTGGATCAGAACGAGGACCGGCAGAGGATCGCCATGGGCGGGAGGGCGGTGCCGGAGAAAAATCTCTTTATCGACAAGCAGTCCGGCAAGGACTTCAACCGCCCCCAGTACCGGCGGATGGTGAAAAAATTAAAGCCGGGCGATTTGCTCTGCATACAGAGCATCGACCGGCTGGGGCGCAACTATGAGGAAATACAGGACCAGTGGCGGCGGCTGACGAAGGACCTGGGCGTGGACATCTCCGTCATTGACATGCCGCTGCTGGACACCCGGAACGGGAAGGACCTGATGGGGACGTTCATCGCCGACCTGGTGCTTCAAATTCTGTCCTTTGTGGCCCAGAATGAGCGGGAGAACATCCGCAGGCGGCAGGCCCAGGGCATCGCCGCGGCCAAGGCCCGAGGCGTACGGTTCGGCAGGCCGCCCAAGCCGCTGCCGGAGGGGTTCCACCGCGCCTACCAGCGGTGGAAGGCCGGGAAGATCAGCGGTACGGCGGCGGCGAAGGAGTGCGGCATGCCCCTGGCGACGTTCCGGTACCGGGCGGAGATTTACGAGAAAGCCAAGTTGTTGTAGGGGGTGGGGTTTTACAGGAAGGTGTACTTTTTTGTAAAAACCACCCTCCTTTATATAATGAAAGAATAGCATAAAAATCGTCACATTTCAAGCCCCAAAGCAAATATTTTTTGCGTCAGGCGGCCTTAGAGCCTGTTTAAAAACTTTTGACAAGAACGACCTCCAGGTAGATAATAAGGAAAAACAGGCAGGAGCTGAG
>VSNB01000325.1 GCA_009774055.1 Clostridiales bacterium | reverse complement strand
CTCAGCTCCTGCCTGTTTTTCCTTATTATCTACCTGGAGGTCGTTCTTGTCAAAAGTTTTTAAACAGGCTCTAAGAAACGAGGAGGTTTTTCCATGAAGAAACACCACAGGCTGGTTTCCCTGGCCTCCGCGCTCCTGCTGGCCCTGGCCGCTTTGCCCGGCACGGCGCTGGCGGCGGAGACAGAGGGAACGGAACCGGCCCAGGGAGCGCCGCCCCCTGCGGTCCTTTACCCCGCAGAGGTACGGGCGAGCGAGGAAAACGGCATGATCCGGCTGGAAAAGGTTTACTACCTCTCCACCCGTGACGATCCCTCCGCCATCCCCACCGGGGACTTTGACCGGGAGGGCCGTCACTACACACTGCTGGACGTGCTGAAGAACGATCTGAGCGAGACGGATAGCAAGGACTACATCGAGGTTGTCACCCTGGACAGCAGCACCAAGGATATGGCCGAGATTATCAAGATGCTGGAGCCGGAGCGTGAGATCGCCACTGAGGACGGCTATACCGGCATTTTGAAGCCCGACTACACCAAAATCACCGTGGAGGCCGCTGGCTATAAGAATAACAGCTGGACGGTATCTGCCACCCGCACTTACCCCAACCTGTCCGATGTAAATCACAGTTAAAGATATTACATGAAACAACCCACGCTTACACAGCGAAAGCTTGTTAAAGGGTGGAGAATCGTAAGTATATTTCTCCACCCTAAAATCCTGTATTGCAAACCTAAATTCAGAGAGCAAATTACTTGTCAGCCGAAAAAGCAACTGAAATATTAGTTCCCTCCCCGACAGTGCTGTGCAGATTGAGATCAGCGTGATGATACTGCGCAATATGCTTTACAATCGACAGCCCCAGCCCGGTGCCGCCAGAAGCCTTGGAGCGGCTTTTGTCCACCCGGAAAAACCGTTCAAATACTCTGGCTTGATACTCCGGCGGAATGCCGATCCCGGTATCTTTCACGGAAACCGTTGCGCCGGTATCGCCTGCTAAAACAACGGCCTCCACCTTGCCACCGTCTAAGTTGTATTTGATTGCATTATCTATCAAATTATAGAACATTTCATACAAGAAGCTCCGCACTCCGTCTACCATCAGATTTTCGCCTGAAACGGACAGGTCGATATGCCTTTCCTCCGCCCGCTCCCGCAAAGCAGAAGCGGCGCTGTCCGCCAGTTCCAGGAGGTCTATCTGCTCCCTTGCCGGTGCAATTCCCTCGTCCAACTGTGACAGATGGATGATGTCCTCCACCAGTCTTACCAGCCGTGCCGCCTCGGTGCGGATTACGCCGACAAACTGCGGTACATCCTCCTGCTTGACAAGGCCGTTCTCTAACAGTTCGGCGCTGCCCATAATAGATTGCAGGGGGGTTTTCAATTCGTGGGACACGTTGGCGGTAAACTCCCGGCGGCTGCGTTCTGCGGTGGCCTGTTCTGTCACGTCAAAAGCCAGCAGCACCGTTCCCGCTGTAAGGCTGTCCGCTGTGATCCGGCTGATGTCAAATTGATACTCCCTGCCATTTCGCCCAGCGCGGATTTCGCTGTGTCCCCCTTTCAGCGCGGTTTGAATGGCGAGACTGACCTCATGATTGCGATCTACCACAAGGAAATCCTGCCCTACACAGGAATTATCCGCATGAAAGATTTTCTGCGCGGCGGGGTTGATGCTTAAAATCACGCCCTTTCCATCCAGCAGAACAAGCCCTTCATTCATGTTTTCTGTAATCTGCTCAAATTCTTCGGTTTTTCGCCTCAATTCCCGGAGCTGTGCCTCGATCTGCCGATGCTGCTGGTGGATACGTCCCAGGAGGGGAGATAATTCCTCATAGGCATCGTTTTCCAGCGGCCTGTCCAGGTCCAGGCGGTTGAGCGGCGCGACAATGCTTTTCGCCATTCGATGGGCCAGCAGAGCGGAGAGAATGACCGCTATGATCGCGGTCAGCAAAATCGGCTGAAGCATCCCCATCGCCAGGGCAAACACCGTCAGCTGGCTGATGGAAATACGCAGGACAGTTCCGTCCGACAGCCGCTGTGCGCAGTACAGTGTCCGCTCGGTCAGCGTTTGCGAATAGCGGACGCCCTCGCTTTCCCCCTCGGCCAACGCCTCTCGTACCTCCACCCGGTCAGAGTGGTTTTCCATCTCCGCCGCCGGGACGTGGGTATCAAACAGCACTTCGCCGTCAGCGGTGATCCAGGTCAGGCGATAGTCCGCTACGGACGGAAACCGATAGGGAGAGGCCAACTGCTCCAAATAGCCGCTCCCGCCTGTTTCCACTCCATAGGAGGCCAAGTGGAGTTCATCCCGCAGCTGCTTCTCCTGGACATTTCTATAATAGTCATACAGACAGCCCATGATGATGACCAGACTGGCCAGGAGAACGAAAACCGCCGCCAGCAGAATGGAATGAAAGATTTTCTTTGTCATGCCTTTGCCTCCAGACGGTAGCCGATATGCCGCACCGTTTCAATCATCCCGCCATAGTTTCCCAGCTTCTGCCTGAGCGTCTTGATGTGCATATCCACCGTCCGCGTCTCCCCGGTATAGTCCACGCCCCAAATGTCAGAGAGAAGCTGCTCCCTGGTGAACGCGACACCGGGACGGGAGAGGAACAGGCGCAGCAGTTCAAACTCCTTGTAAGTGAGCGAAATACGTTCTCCATCTGCGGTGACCGTCCGTTCCTCCAGATCAACTGTCAGCCCTCCAGCTGTCAACTGCTTTGCCGCAGGCGTGGGCTTGCAGCGGCGCAGGACGGCCTTTACCCTCGACACCATTTCCATCATGCCGAAGGGTTTCACCAGGTAATCATCCGCGCCCAAATCCAGGCTTTGGATTTTGTCGTACTCCGCGCCTTTGGCGGTGGCCATGATGACAGGAATATCCGCAAGGTGCGCTGCCGCCTTCATCTGCCGCAGCAGCTCCACGCCGTCCATTCCCGGCAGCATGACATCCAGAATGACAAGCTCCGGCCGCTCTGTTTCCAGCGCCGCCAGGA
>VSNB01000324.1 GCA_009774055.1 Clostridiales bacterium | reverse complement strand
CTTTTGCTTCTTTTCGCTCGCGCTAAAAGAAGGCCCCGCCGCCGGCGAGGCGGCAAAAAAGTCCCCGCCCCGCAGGGGCGGTACGAAACATTCTTCAACGAAGAAACAAGAAAAAAGCGGAGCGGCCCGCAGGGCCGCAAATTCTATAGCGTGCCGCCGCGCAGCGGCGGCGGAAGAAAGGACTTCTGCCATGATGAAAAATCCGATTTGTACCAGGGGCCTACGCCTCTGGGTGCAGGGCCTCCTGCTTCTAACTCTCCGCTGGCTGCAGCTGAAAACCGGCTTTGACCAGAAGACAGGACTCGCCTTGCGCTCCTTCCCCGGACTCGTTCTGGCCGCTGCCATCCTCCTCTGCGGCGCGCTGGAGCTCTTCCTCGCCCTGGGCATCCCAAAGACCGCCCGCACCTACCTCAACTGCCTGGAGCCTGTGGACCAGCGGCATTTGGCCCCGCTGGCGGCGGGAAGCCTCCTGCTGTGCGCCGGCGGCGTACTGCTGCCCGGCTGGGGGACGCTGGCCATCGCCGCCGCCGTGGCGGGCGCCGCCTCGGCGCTGGGACTGATCTTCTTTGCCAGGCTCCTTCGTCAGAGCGCGGAGCCCAGAGCCCTTCCGCTGCTGCCCGCTATGGTCTTTTCCGTCCTCTTCGTACTGGTGGTCTACCTCCCGGAGGAGAGCAACCCGGTACTGGAGCGGTACTACCTACCGGTGCTGGCCGCTTCCATGGCCGCCTGCGCCTTCTACCAGCTGGCCGGACTGGCCTGCCGGGAGGGCAGGCTGCGCTGGTTCGTCTTTTTCGGCAACCTGGCCGTCCCCCTGTGCCTGGCCGCTATGGCCGACTGCGCCGAGGATTGGGGGCGGATGCTGTCCTTCTTTGGCTTCGCCCTGGTTCTGACGGTGTTCCTCCTGACCCGTCGGGATACGCTTTTGCCGGAGCCTGAGCCGGAGGAGGAAAAGAACGAAGAAAAAGGTCCAGGCAGCGCGGCCCAGACACAGGGATAAACGCAGAAAAGCGTTGGATTCCCCCTCGTACAGAGGGTGAAATCCAACGCTTTCTTCATGTAAGGGGCCGGACGGCGATCTGCCGCGCATCGGCCCGGCGCAGGGCGATAACCGCGCCGCACACGGCGTAGGCCACTGGGTCGCCCCAGGGGCTCTCCTGCACCGCCTGCACCCGTCCGCCGGGCACGAAGCCCAGCTCCAGCAGCCTGCGCCGCTGGCCTCCGCCGGCGGAGAGCGCGGTGACGGCGGCCAGCCGTCCCGTTTCCAGGCGGTCCAGGGTGGTGGTGACATCCTCCATCAGAGGACTCCTCCTTTTAGTCAAACAGAGGGCGGGCGCCTCCTGTATCTGGTCTGGTACAGCCCAGTCTATGCAGAAGCCTCCATCACTGTGCCAGATAGGCCAGGACGCCATCGGCGATGCCCCGGGCCAGCTGGGCCTGATAGGCCGGCTGGACCAGCTTCTCCAGCTCGGAGACGGTGGACATAAAGCCGCATTCCACCAGGGCCGCCGGCATGAGGGAGGTGCGCAGCACCGCCAGATTAGGCCGCTCCTCCATGCCAAAGTCCTCCGCCCCTGTGGCCCCGCGCATGGTCTGGTGGAGCAGCTGGGCCAGACGCCAGCCGTTGGTGCCCTGGCTGTGGGAGCAGGTGTAGATGCCGGTGACGTCGTCGTGCTCCACGTTGGCGTTGCAGTGGACGCTGACGAAGAGATCCGCCTTTTGTCCGTTGGCCAGGGCAGTGCGGTCGTAGAGATCCACGTAGCTGTCGTCGGTCCGGGTCATGAGAACGGTGACGCCGGCCTCTTCCAGGAGCGCAGCCGCCTGGGAGGCGATGGCAAGGTTCAGATCCTTTTCCTTGACGCCGCCGTACTCCGCGCCGTTGGCCTCCCCGCCGTGGCCCGGGTCCAGGACCACCAGGGCGGAATACTGGGGCTCCTCGGACGCAGAGGGGGGAACAATGGATACCGTGCGGGTTGCCGGGTCCCAAGCCACCTCGCAGCCCAGAGCCTCGGCAACGGCCCGAAGGGGCACCATAGTGGTTCCGTCCTGGGATATGTAGGCGGCCGGGGCGTGCAGGGCCTCGCCGTCCACCAGAATACGGACGCCGCTCTGGTTGGCGCCGGAGGCGGAGAGGGAGAGCAGCAGGATCAGGCTCAGGGCCATCAGGAGTGCATAGATACGCTTCATAAGGTCGGGTTCCTTTCCGGTGCTGTCCGACAGGGTTCGACAGCGGATTTTTCTCTATTGTACCTGACGGAGGGCGGAAAAGGCAAGGGGCAATATCTGGATTTTTGCGGCATTCCCCCACAAATCGCCGCACTTCCTCCGCCGCCCCTTGTGGATTTTGTAGAAAAAGCGGCTGAATTTCATTTCTCCCTTGCATGGGCGGGTATCTTCTGGTATGATGATGAACAATGCAGAAAAGGAGCGGGATGCGAATGAGGATGGACAGGTTTTTTCATATGCCCAAATACCTCGCCGAGGTATCTTTTCCTCATTCCTTATTTTGCTGTTGACGGTCAGATATTGATCGTCTCTTTTTTTGCGCAAATTGAGAAGGGAGAAACTCTATGAAAGAAAACAACGAAGCCATCCGCGACGCGCGGACGCTGGGCGCCCCCAAGATGCTGCTGCTGGGCGTTCAGCACATGTTCGCCATGTTCGGCGCCACTATCCTGGTGCCCATTCTGGTCCAAAGCTACGGCCTGCCCCTGAACATTCAGACCACCCTGTTCTTCGCCGGCATCGGCACCCTGTTTTTCCATGTCTGCTCCAAGCTGAAGATCCCCGCCTTCCTGGGGTCCTCCTTCGCCTTCCTGGGCGGCTTTGAAACCATGAGCAAGATGGACCAGGGCATCTACGCCGGCATGGACCCGGCGGACAAGCTGGCCTACGCCTGCGGCGGCATCGTGGTAGCGGGACTGCTGTACCTGATCCTGGCCCTGCTGGTAAAGGCGGTGGGCGTGCGGAAGGTCATGCGCTTCCTGCCCCCGGTGGTCACCGGGCCCATCATCATCTGTATCGGACTGAACCTGGCCC
>VSNB01000323.1 GCA_009774055.1 Clostridiales bacterium | reverse complement strand
GGTTGGGCTCGGGTTCCACCGGCGGCTCGGGGTCGGGGTCTACCGGCGGCGCTCCTATGGCAATGGGGGGCATTGCGGTATCTATACCGCCCGGCGCTTCCGCCGTTGCCACGGAAACGCTGAACGCAGAGGAAAGGACCGTGATGTTCAGGTCGCCCGCCTGGGCCGTGCCGGAAAATTGCAGGGTCAGTGTCTTGTTGTCCCCGGCCCGGGCGGTCTGGTCCAGGGATACGGAGGCCAGGGTCAGGCCGACGGTATTGGCGGTCAGCTTAATGTCCGCCGCAGAAACGACCGCCTTGAACGCAGTGTCGGAGGTGATGGTCACCGTGGGGTCCGCCGTACCGTATTTGATGGCGGAGTCGTCGCAGGTAAGGGTGGGGAAAAAACAACAATAAGATTCTGCCATAAACGATGAGTCAGCCGCAGCGCCAAAAGCGCCTTCAGACTCGATGGCCAGCCACTGATCCGGACTGCCGCCATAGTAGTACTTGCATTCAATTGGTACAGAGGGATCAGCCGAGCTATGCCAGCGTTCGAACGCTCCACCTTTAATCCTGTTTATACTGCCCGGAATTGAGACATACTCTAAATTTATACATTCGAGGAACGCGCCAGATCCGATGGAAGCCACACCCTCTTGAATGGTCACGCTGGTCAGGCCGGAGCAGTAGGCGAACGCACTGGCGCCTATGGAAGACACCCTACCCCGTCAGGTGACGCTGGCCAGATTTTCGCAGCCGGATAACGCAGCGGCTCCAATAGAAGACACACTGTCCGGGATGGTCACGCTGGTCAGATTATTGCAGTTGTAGAACGCAGCGTCTCCAATAGAAGACACACTACCCGGGATGGTTACGCTGGTCAGGCTGGAACAGCTGATGAACGCGCTGTCTCCGATGGAAGTCACACCTCCGCCTATCGTAACAGTCTGGATCTTGGAACGAGTCCATGGCGGATTCGAACTGCCCGTAAAATTCTCCATCGCCCCCGTCCCGCTGATGGTCAGCGTTCCGGCGTCATCCAGCGTCCAGGTGAGGTTGCTGCCATCACCCTCCGCGCCGCAGGTCCCGCTGGCAACCTCCGCCGCCCGGGCCGTGACCGGCAGGAGGCTCAGCGCCATACAGACCGCCAGCAGGCTGGCTAAAAACTTTCTCTTCATAAACTTTCCTCTTTCTTCAGTATTTTCCTCAGCAGTTCCGCCCCTGGAGGCCGGGCCTCCGGCCCCCCGGGGCATCCCTGCCGAGGCAAACAAAAGCGGCGCAGGACAAAAGAATCCTACACCGCATATCAGACACAAATCTCCAAAACCGCCCCTTGCCAAAGGCGCGGCAATCCTTTATAATGGAGACTGGCGCAGCAAATTGCTGTTGTGTAGGAGGGCTGTTCTCCTGCATAGGGGCGCAGGGTGTTTGCTCCACCCTGCGTCCTGCCTTTATTTGCCTCATGGGCCTATTGTACCGTATATTTCCTCAGAACGCAAGGTTTTTTTCACAGAGCCGGGAAGGATAAAACCGGGCGGGGCGTCCACGCGTCCCGTCCGGTTCGCCCTATTTATGGTACTTCCCGCCCTCGTTGATCTGGAATCCCCGGTAGAGCTGCTCCAGCAGCATCACCCGCGCCAGATGGTGGGGGAAGGTCATGGGGGACATGCTCAGGCGCGCCCGCGCCTCCCGCTTGAGCCCCTCGTCCAGGCCGAAGGACCCGCCGATGGCGAAGGCCAGGCACTTCTCCCCCCGTCCGGCCCAGGCGTCCAGCATGTCCGCCAGCTCCTCGCTGGAGCGGAGCGGCCCCTCCACGCACATGGCCGTCAGGGCGGCTCCCGGAGGGAGCTTGGCCCGGATGGCCTCCGCCTCCCTGGCCAGGGCCCGGCCGATCTCCCCCTGGGAGGGATTTTCCGGCAGCCGCTGCTCCGGCAGCTCCACGATTTCCAGCCTGCAGTACCGGCCCAGCCGCTTGGCGTACTCCGCCGCCGCGTCGATGTAGAACCGCTCCTTCAGCCTGCCCACGCAGACCACCATTACCCTCTGCATCCCGCGCCCTCCAGAGCGTACGCCTCGCTCATCACGTCCCGGGGCGCGGCGGCCAGGGGCACGTCCAGCCCGGCCTCCGCCAGCGCGCCGCCCACCGTCTCCAGGGCTTTGCCGGGGGTGTTGTTCTCATGGCTGAGGTGGGCCAGCAGGATGCGCCGGGTCCCCGCCCGGACGCTTTTCACGGCATATTCGGCGGCGGCGGCGTTGCTGAGGTGCCCGAACTCCCCCAGAATCCGTTTTTTCAAGGGATAGGGGTAGGGTCCGGCGCGGAGCATGTCCACGTCGTGGTTGCTCTCCAGCACCAGCAGGTCCGCCCCCAGCAGCCGCTCCCCCGTCTCCTCCACGATATAGCCGGTGTCGGTCAGGTAGCCCACCCGCCCCTCCGGGGTGTCGAACCTCCAGGCGGCGCTTTCCTGGCAGTCGTGGCTGGTAGGCAGGATCAGCGCCTCCACCTCGCCGAAGGCGGCGGCTTCGCCCAGGGCCATGGGCCGCAACAGGGGCTCCGCCCCTGCCAGCCGGTAGCACAGCTGCCGGGACACGGCGGGGCTGCAGTAGATGGGGGTACGGTATTTCTTAATATAGGTAGCCAGTCCGGAAATATGGTCCCCGTGCTCGTGGGTAATGAGGATGCCGGACAGGCTGTCCGGCGACAGGCCCAGCTCCGCCAGGGCCTTGCAGACCCTCCGGCAGGAGATCCCCATATCAATGAGCAGGTGTGTCTCCCCGCAGGAGAGGAGGGCGGCGTTTCCGGAGGAACCGCTGGCAAAGGTGCGAATGGTGGTCATAAGTACCTCTATTCGTTACCAACTGCCGCCGCTGGGCGGCAGTTGATAAAATCCGCGGCCCTGCGGGCCGCTCCGTTTTTTTCTTGTTCCTTCGTTGATACGCGTTTCGTACCGCCGCTGCGCGGCGGCGGGGCTCTTTTCTTATTTTAACTTTGCCCCTGCCGGGGCGGGGCCTTCTTTTCGCGCGAGCGAAAAGAAGCAACGATTCTGCGACGGCCACATCGAGT
>VSNB01000322.1 GCA_009774055.1 Clostridiales bacterium | reverse complement strand
CCCAATCCGGTTCCTGACAGGCAACCCTGCTCGGCGCTGTGTCGTATGGCTTCCCTTGGCCCGCTCCCTCAAACTGAAATCATGACAGGCTTCCCCGAAAAAGTATCTGATTGGACGGTCATTTACTTTTACCCCAAGCGCAAAAAACACTTGGGGCACAGCGAAAAGCCTATAAATGAAATCCAATCCCTTTCGGGAAAGCCTGTTAGAATATTGTAATGGTTAAAATGCTATTTTCCAATTCACTGCTGCATGGCATAGTATAACTCCAGCTGTAATGTGTGTCAAGGGGAATTTGAGGAAAATCTTGGATGCGCTGATGCGCTTAAATGCTATGAGAGAATTTTACCTCAATTTTACAATCCTTGCCTTTTGATTTTTACACGACAGCAGTATTCTTTTCTCGTACCCAAAAGTCGAAAGGAGAAAACTTGAACATGAAAAAATTTGTAAGTCTTATGCTGGCTGCTGTGCTGGCCCTGTCGGTTATGGCGGGATGTTCACAGAAAATGTCCGGCAATGTCGCCACTGACGGTTCCACCTCCATGGAAAAGGTGATCGGCGCACTGGGCGAAGCATTTGAAGCGCAGAACAAGAACGTGACCTTCACCTATAACCCTACCGGCTCCGGCTCCGGCATTCAGGCGGTTTTGGAGGGACGCTGCGACATCGGCCTCAGCAGTCGTGACCTGAAAGCGGAAGAATCCGCCCAGGGGCTGACCGGGACGGTGCTGGCCTATGACGGCATCGCGGTGATCGTCAACCCCGACAATCCCGTATCCGAGCTTGACGTGGATACCATCGCCAGAATCTACACCGGCGAGATCACCAACTGGAAAGATGTCGGCGGACTTGACGCAGAAATTGTCCTGATTGGCCGGGAGGCCGGCAGCGGGACCAGGGACGGCTTTGAATCCATTACCAACACAGCGGACAACTGCCAGTACCGCCAAGAATTGACCTCCACCGGCGATGTGATCACAACCGTGTCCCAAAACCCTGATGCCATTGGCTATGCTTCTCTTGCCTCCGTCAAAGACACTGTGCGGGCTGTTACAGTAGGCGGCGTGGCTCCCACGGAGGATACAGTGAAGAACGGCAGTTATGTCATTCAGCGGCCTTTCGTGCTGGTCACAAAGACGGACACGCCCCTTTCGGAACCGGCGCAGAAGTTTTTCGACTTCGCTATCTCCCCTGACGCGGCGGAGCTGATCTCCAATGCGGGCGCTGTGGCGGCAAATTGACGATGCGCAGTAGAAAGCAACTGGCGGAAACCGCCATCCACGGGATATTCCTGATGCTTGGGCTGGTCACGGTGGGCTGTGTCCTACTGATTACGGTCTATCTGGTGGCCTCCGGTATCCCCGCCATCCGGCAGATCGGGCTTGCGCCCTTTCTGTTGGGTGATACCTGGGAATCCACCGCTGCCCAGCCCTCATACGGCATCCTCCCGTTCATCCTTACCAGCGTCTACGGTACGGCGGGGGCCATCCTGTTCGGCGTTCCTGTTGGATTTTTCGCGGCGGTCTACCTGGCAAAGCTGGCTCCGCCGAAAGTCAAGGCTGTGGCGGAGGCCGCCGTCAGCCTCTTGGCGGGCGTCCCTTCGGTGGTGTACGGTCTGGTGGGGATGCTGGTGCTGGTGCCGGGTATCCGGGCGCTGTTCCATGTGCCGGACGGGGCCAGTCTGCTGGCGGCAATTATCGTCCTGGCAATTATGATCCTGCCCTCCATCATCAAAGTGTCTATCACCGCGCTGGAGGCGGTGCCGCAGGAGTACGAGGATGCATCCCTGGCCCTTGGCGCGACCCCGGTAGAAACCTATTTCCGGGTGTCCGTCCCTGCGGCGCGGAGCGGTATTGCGGCGGCGGTGGTGCTGGGGGTAGGCCGGGCCATCGGGGAGGCTATGGCGGTGATGATGGTGTCCGGCAACGCGGCCAATATGCCCTCGCTGTTTGAGAGCGTCCGCTTTCTCACCACGGCGGTGTCCAGTGAGATGTCCTATTCCAGCGGCCTCCAGAGGCAGGCGCTGTTCTCCATCGCCCTGGTGCTGTTCCTGTTCATCATGCTGATTAACGCCGTGCTGAATTTCTTTCTCAAACGGGGCAAGGAGGGCTGATGATGCTGGATAAACCGATTTCCTCGTCCCGGAGGGCCTACACCGGGGCAATGAAGCTGCTGTGCGTTCTGTCGGCCTTGCTGGTGTGCGTTTTGGCGCTGTTTCTCATCGGCTATGTGCTGGCGGCGGGCTTCCCCAATCTGTCCTGGGGATTGCTGACCACGAAACCCAGCTACCTGTCGGACACCATCGGCATCCTGCCGGATATTCTGAACACACTATACATCATTCTGGCGACCCTGCTGATCGTCCTGCCTCTGGGGGCGGGAGCGGCGGTCTACCTGACCGAGTACGCCGCAAATAAGCGTCTGGTGTCCGCCATCGAATACGCGGCGGAAACCCTCTCCGGCATCCCGTCCATTATCTACGGCCTTGTTGGGATGCTGGTGTTTACTGGCGTATTCGGGACTTCCCTGCTGGCCGGTGCGCTGACGCTGGTGATTATGAACCTGCCCACCGTCATGCGCACGACCCAGGAGAGCTTAAAAACGGTGCCGCAGAGCTACCGGGAAGGGGCCTTCGGTCTTGGGGCCGGAAAGTGGCGGGTTATCCGCACGGTGGTTCTCCCCGGATGTGCGGACGGCATCATCACCGGCTGTATCCTGTCGGTGGGGCGCATTTTGGGCGAATCGGCGGCACTGCTGTTCACAGCGGGCTTTGCCCATGCGCTGAACGGCTTTTTTACCGGCCTCGCCAGTCCGGGGGCCACTCTCACCGTGGCGCTGTATGTCTATGCAAAGGAGCAGGGGGAGTTTGGCGTGGCCTTTGCCATCGCCGCGATCCTGATGCTGCTGACGCTGGCGGTCAACCTGACCGCCGCCCTGGTAGGCTGGTATTTCAGGAAAAGGAGGGGCTATGAGCAACGCGATCACCGCAAAAAATTTATGCCTGTGGTATGGCAACGCCCAGGCGTTGAAAAATATCAATAT
>VSNB01000321.1 GCA_009774055.1 Clostridiales bacterium | reverse complement strand
TTGCGAACCACAGCCCCCCCCCGACGGCCAGCGCGGCCAGCAGGCTCTTCAGCAGCGGCGCGGCCCTGACGGGCCCCGCGCCCCGCAGCAGCAGCGCGGCCATCACCGCGCCCCCCAGCGTAATGGAAATCGCCGTGGCCCCGGCCAGCCCCGCGCCGCCCCACCGGGGGCCCAGGAGCCGGTTGAGCCCCCAGTTGCACAGCAGGATGCCGCCGTTGACCAGCAGGGGCGTCAGCGTCTGCTCCATGGTGTAATACGCCTTGCTCAGCAGGTCCAGGGCGCAGAAGCCCGCCATGGAGAGGGCGTAAATGGTGAAGATGCCGCCGGTAGCGGCGGTGGAGGCGGCGTCGAAGCTGCCCCCCTCGAAGAGTACCTTGACAATAGGCGTGCCGAAGGCCGCCAGCACGGCGGACATGGGCAGGATCAGCAGCAGCGTCCCCCGCAGCATATTCCAGATATACCGGAGATAGGCGGGGCGGTCCTGCTGGGTGAATTTCTCGCTGAACTGAGGAAAGAGGACGGTGCTGATGGAGTAGACCAACGTGGTGGTCAGAGGGGTGAACAGCTTATCCGCATAGTAGAAGGCGCTGACTGGACTGCCGGCCAGCTGGGCCGTCATGGCGGAGTCCTGCAGATAACAGAAGAGGAAGATGGACGTGGTCAGCGCCGTCACCATGGCGGTTTTCAGAAAGGTTTTCACATAGTCTGCCCGGAAATCCAGAACAGGGCGGTACCGGTAGCGTTCCCGGAGGGCGTAGGGCACGGTCATGCCCAGCTGCAGAAGCCACGCCAGGGCCACCGCGGCCACGTACCCGCCCACCCCCAGCCTCTGGGCGAACACCGCCAGAAACGCGATCAGGGCCAGGTTGTAGGGGATGGACATGCTCCCCTGGAGGACAAAGTGCTCCAGGGACTGGAACAGGGCCACCAGCAGATAGGTCAGCACGATTACCGGCAGGGTGAGGACCATGACGCGCATATAGCCGGCCAGCCGGACCGCTTCCTCGCCTCCGCCCTCCCACAGGGAGTCCGCCAGGGCGGGGACGAAGGTGGCCCCGATCCACGCCGCCGCCACTGCCGCGCTGAGCAGTACGGAGATCGTAATCAGGTTGCTGGCGGCCCGATAGCCCTCCTTCCGGTTCCGGCGGAGCCGGGGGGTGAGGATGGGCACGGCGGCAATACACAGGGCGTAGGCCGCTGTGGTGAACAGGTAAATGGTGCTGTTGTTGGCGGCGCTGTAGAGGTCTGCCGCGATCTGGGTGCCAAAGGCCCTGGCCTGCAGGGACTCCCGGACGATGCCCAGCAGCTTGGCAAACAGGGTGACCAGGGTCACGATGCTGATGACATGTATGGTTTTGTTCTGTTTCACTTTGCTCGCTCCATGATTTCTCGGATAAGCTCCTCGTTCTGATCCAGCTTCGTAATCAAATGCTCCAGACACTGTCCGGCGGTTTCCCGGATTTCCTCCCGGCGCGCCATGGTATCCCGGAAGGCGTCCTGAAATTTCTCCAGAGTAAACTCCTCCACGGTAAAGGGCGTAGGCCGGCGGATAGAGGAGAGGAAGGACTCCACCTTGGGGTCATAGCTGATGCCGATCATGGGCGTCCCCATGACGGCGGCGTAGATCAGCGAGTGGAGCCGGACGCCCACCAGCACGTCCATGCACCCGATGATGGACAGCGTCTCCTCCGACAGATGCTTTTTCCGCAGGCAGCCGGCCTGCCCGTCCAGGCGGGCTGCCACCGTCTGGCAGATGCCCACGTCCTCGTCGTGGAAGAAAGGGATCAGCACGGAGTCCGCGCCGTACTCCTCCCGGAGCCAGAGGATGCATTTCTCCACTTCCCGGAGAAAGTCCTTGTTGGGCTTCCGGGATTTGACCGCCCAGCCCACGGTGAGGCGGTCCTCCCGCCGGGGACAGCCCTCCTCCGCCAGGATGTTCCGCCCCAGCTCCGGGCCCGGGGCCCGGACCCGGAGCACCGGGTCGGCGGTGACATGGATGAGCCCCCCGGGGACGCCCAGCTCCAGCAGCAGGTCCCGGCTCTTCCCGTCCCGGACCACGATGCCGTCGGCCCGGCTGAGGACATAGGCGGTGTACCGCCGGTTCCGTCCGCCGGAGATAGGGCCGATGCCCTGGCTGTAAATGAAGGTCCGCTTTCCCAGCAGCTGGGCCAGCCGGAGGAGGAACAGGTAATAGAGGATGCTGCGGCTGCTGGTGGCGTCCTGTAAAAGGCTCCCGCCGCCGGAGAGGAGCATGTCGCACCGCCGGACGGACCGGAGGATGTCCCACAGGTTCATCCGCCGTGCGGCCTTGACGCCGTACTTCTCCGCCGTCTGGGCCGGGGACTGGGACAGGACGGTGATCTCCACATCCGGCAGCTTCTCCCGCAGGTTGTCGATGACCGTACGGAGGATGGACTCGTCGCCGATGTTGTTGAAGCCGTAATATCCCGATATGAGTATATTGTACATATCTATTTCTGATCCGCCTTCGCGTATTTTCTGACCAGCCTGCGGGTCAGCCGGAGGAGCCCCTCGAAGCATAGAATCATGACCGCGCCCACCGCGATGCCCAGCAGCAGGGAGTAGGCCGTGCGGACGAAGCCCAGGTACAGGGGGGTGCGGATGTGCATGAAGGTGTTGCACACGCTGGTCAGGCCGATGGTGCCTGCCAGGCCGAACAGGGCCGTCCAGAAGGGCAGCCGCCGCACAGCGCAGTATACCGCCAGCATGATGCCCGGGAAGGCCACCAGGAACTCCTTGGTCCTGGGCCGGGCCAGCAGCAGGGTTTCCAGGTCGTTGCGGAAGATCATTTCCACATCGGAGACGGAGACGCTGGTTTCGTGGCCGGTACGGGCCAGGTAGTAGTACCCCGCCAGCCCCACCGCGCCCAGCAGGAACAGGGCCCACACGGGGATGTTCCACCGGAAGGCCGTCACGATGTCCCGCAGGTCCAGGCGATTGCTCTTCCGGTCCTTCTCAAACAGGCCGTAATAGGACACGAACAGCAGGCAGAAGAAGGCCAGCGGCAGCAGCTGGGCCATTTTCACCCCC
>VSNB01000320.1 GCA_009774055.1 Clostridiales bacterium | reverse complement strand
ACGGATAATAAAAATTTTTGCTATCGTTGGTTAAAATTGTAATAATGCCACTCGTCAGTGCAGATGGCTTACCGCTAACCGAAAAATTAATTATATCAGCCAGATTAATAATATCGTTTCCAAATATTATTCTGCTGTCCTCAAGTGTCCAAGGTTTGACAAATGGGGTGGGTGCCGTGAATGTAATGTTCATAACAATTCTCCTTTTGTTATTCAGTCTTTTCCCGCTTTGTGAGCTTTTCCCGGTCTTAATGCCCTTGTTGCAACTGGCAATCACTTTACAACCTGGTCCTCCGCCCGGAGCATGGTTTCTTTTATGGCCTTTCCAGCCTCCTAGTATAATACAAGATGATAGTTATTCCGACAGTTAATTGTATTATACTTTGCGCCTCTTTGTCAAGCTATAATTTATTACAGATTGAGAGGTGCGGCGACATGAAAAATGAACCCTTGAAAATCAAGAGGCGCGGCGAGGACGGGAACAAGATTATTACCGTTCGGATCAGAGAAGATACCCTTGACGCGCTGGACAAAATCGCAGCGGAAACAAACCGTTCGCGCAACGAGTTAATCAACATCATTCTCAGTCATGGGGTGCAAAATCTGGAAATTGAATAGCCGGGCAGAGGACAAAAAATACAATTATTGTCAATGATAGCACACATGACACGGGAATACAATTACCTGGCTGCATAGTGTTCCAAGAAAAGGCGCAAGGGGCATTTTTGCGTCCTTGTGCCTTTAGAACCTGTATTCACAGGTGTTGAACGCCGTCTGGTCAGGGATTTTACCACCCTGCCGCGTTAAAAAATCTTGAAATACAGCAAATATTCCTGCGATTTTTTACCTTGCAGGGCGGTAAAATCCCTCGCCCATCCAGCATTCCCCGCCTATGAATACAGGTTCTTATTTTGCCACATCCGCCGTTTTCGTCGTGGTTTTGTGCCGGTCTGAAAATCCGCCGTGAAAACCAGCATTGAAAAATTAAAATGTGATTCTTCCAAAGCCGCCCCCCGGCAGGGCGCTGGCTGCTGCCCCGTTGGGGAGATGGGCAGTCCCATAACTTTTTCGCCTCCTTTCCCGCTGGTGATATAAAAAATCAGGATAGACAGGTTCACCAAAACTTGGCTAACCGAATGATAGGGGTTGCATGGCTGCTGGCGCAGAGAAAATAGTGTTGTCATATCGCACCGGGTGTGATAAGATGGATGAAACGGGAGAGAGGATCGGAGCAGTATGGACAATCATATTTTTCGCAGTGCCGCGCTGGGGTTTAACCGCCAGGACGTGATGGAGTATATCGAAAAGACCCAGAAGGAAGTGGAGTCTGCCGCCGCCGACCTGTCTCGCCGGTTGGACGAGGCGTTGGAGGAGCTGGCGGGACTGCGCCGGGAGCTGGAGGACCGCACCGATGAGACGGAGCGCCTGTCCGGTGAGTTGGCAGAGAGCCGGGAGCAGTATGCGCAGGAGAAGGCCCGGCGGGAGGAGCTGGCCGGAGAAAATGCCCGGCAGAGCGAAAATATGCGGACGCTGACGGCGGAGCGGGACCGGCTGGCAGGCCAGGTAGAGCGGCTGGAGGACCAGAGCGAATCCCTGCGTCAGGAGAAGGAAAAGCTGGCCCAGCTGGAGCTGGACGCCCACCGCCGTGCGGATGCGCTGCTGGCCCAGACCAGGGAGGAGGCCGGATTGTGCCTTTCCGATGCCCATCGCCGTGCGGAGGAATTGCTGAACGCCGCGTCCGCCCAGGCGTCTGACACTGTCGCCCAGGCGCAGGCCCGGCGGGAGGAGTTGCTGCGGGAGGCTGAGGAGCAGATCGAGTGTTCCGTGCGCCAGTGCGGCGAGCTGTTTGAAACCTGCGAACGGATTACCGCCCATATTACCGGAGAGCTCCGGAAGCTGGATGTGGCCAACGCCCAGCTGCCCATCGGTTTGGGGAGCTTGAAGAGCGGCTTGGCGGAGTTGCGGGATCAGGCCAGGGAGCGGTAGTGTGTCCGGCGGCGGGGAGGGAAAATGGTTGCGGGGGAATTGACAAATCCCTATTGTTTGGGTATAATACCTAACCGGGATGGTTGATCACCCGAGCGGGCGGGACGGCTGCCAAAAAGGAACATGTGGTTCGCCAGCGGCTTAGAGGGGTAGAATGACCGCCCCCTAAGTACACATAGGGTTCACCCGCTTTTTCCTCTTGATGTGGATTTCATCGGTTCAAGTTACCTCGCACAAGCCAATAGGCCCCGATAGCTCAGTTGGATAGAGCGACTGCCTCCTAAGCACACATAGGTTCACCCGCTTTTTTCGTTGGATGCGGATTGCATTGGTTCAAGCTTAGTCGTACAAATCAATAAGCCCTCGTAGCTCAGCTGGATAGAGCGTCCGCCTCCTAAGCGGAAGCAGGAACGTTTCCCCAAAACCGCATATCAAGCGCATACAAGTGAATAGGCCCCGATAGCTCAGCAGGATAGAGCGGTCGCCTCCTAAGCGACAGGCCGCTGGTTCGAATCCAGTTCGGGGTGCCAAAACGCCGGATATAGCGGAATATCCGGCGTTTTTGTAACTTTTTTCAGGCGATCTTGCCTACAAGCCCATTCTTCTTTTTATTCATTCGCTCTGAATATGTTGCCTACAAATTCTCAGCGTTTTGGAACTGAAAATTGCTGTTTTGCCTACACTTGCCTACATTTAGCCGATTTTAGCTCTTCATTTCCGCTCCCCGTTGGCCTCTTTCAGTAATTCAGTCAATAGCTCCGGGTGTTGCCGTACCAGCTGCTTTAGCAGGTCTACAGTTGCGCTGTCGGCCTCTGCTGGCTTCTGGTCTGCTCCTACTTTGGAGAAGAATCCGCTGTCCATCTCCTGAGCAATCAGTTTGCGGTCAGCGTCAAAACCATGAGCGTAGGTATCTGTGACCATCCGGGCCTCGGCATGGCCTGTATCGCCTTGGACAGCCTTGATATTGCCCTTGCTCAGTTTCAGCTTCAAGGATGTCAACGCCAATTTGAAATTGTAAGAAAACGCCGAAGAAATTTTGTAGTTTTTCGGCGGCAAGGGGGGGCAAC
>VSNB01000032.1 GCA_009774055.1 Clostridiales bacterium | reverse complement strand
GTCCGCCGGAGGCGGCGGGGCCTTGGGCTTCTCCTGGACAGCCGGGGCCTTCGCCTGGGGCCGGGGCGCGGGAGCGGCGGACAGGCCGCCCTCCTCCAGCCGGGACAGCCGGGCGGCCAGGGCCGTCACGTCGCCGCACAGGCTCTCGTCGCACAGCCGCAGCAGACACAGCTCCGCGTCGGTGCGGCGGTTGGGGCTCAGGGGCAGGGAAGCGGAAACACTTTGCAGCTGGGAGGCCATGAACAGCAGCCGGGCGGGACTGATCCCCCGGCTCAGGCTGTCCATCAGGGCGTCGTCATATCCGCCGCTCAGCAGCGACGCACCTCCCTCCGGCGCGGTCATGCGGATGAGCAGATCCCGCGTCAGGGTGGACAGCTCGCCCAGCAGCGCGCCCACGTCCTTGCCACCGCTATACAGCCGGTCCAGGGTCAGCAGCGCGCTCTGGGCGTCCCGCCCCAGCAGGAAGCCCATCAGCTCCGCCGTCTGCAAATTCCCCGCCAGGCCCAGCACGTCCAGCACGCGGCTGGCGTCAATGGTTCCGCCCGCCGCGCCGCACTGGTCCAGCAGGCTCAAAGCGTCCCGCATGGCTCCGTCGGAGAGGCGGGAAAGGAGTCCGGCGGCGTCTGACCTCAGCTCCATGCCCTCCTGCCCGGCCACGTAGAGCAGACGCTTGGCGATGTCCTGGGGCCGGATGCGCTTGAAGGCGAACCGCTGGCACCGGGAGAGGATGGTGGCGGGAACCTTATGGAGCTCCGTGGTGGCCAGGATGAAGATCAGGTGGGCCGGGGGCTCCTCCAGAATTTTCAGCAGGGCGTTGAAGGCGGAGATGGACAGCATGTGGACTTCGTCGATGATGTACACCCGGTACTTCACGCTGGCGGGGGAGTAGACCGCCTCGTCCCGGAGGGCCCGGACCTGGTCCACGCCGTTGTTGCTGGCGGCGTCCAGCTCCAGCACGTCCAGGAGGCTGCCATTGTCGATGCCCAGGCAGGCGGGGCACTGGCCGCAGGGGTCCCCGTCCTTGGGGGACTGGCAGTTCACCGCCTTGGCCAGGATTTTGGCGCAGGTGGTTTTGCCGGTGCCCCGGGTGCCGGTGAAGAGGTAGGCGTGGGAGAGCCTGCCCTGGGCGGCCTGGCGGCGCAGGGTGTCGGTAATATGCTCCTGGCCCACCACGTCCTCGAAGGTTTTCGGCCGCCATTTGCGGTAGAGCGCCTGATACATGAAGATTCCTCCTGTCTACAAAAAATAGGGGCCCAGAAGGCCCCTATCCCAGCGCATCAAATACTCTCCGCAAGCATCCGCTCCGAACCGGAGCCCTCGCGGCACATATCGTCCCGCTTAATGCTGCTCGGTTCCCCGCCTGACATGGTTCACAGGCTTCCATTGCGCGAGACCGGAACCTCAACACGAATGCCTGCGGAGGGTATTTCATGGCGTTGGCCCTATTATACACGATTGCGGAACGGATTGCAAGAGGGAATTTTCGGTGGAAATATCCAAAATCAGAGTGGCAGGAATTAAGAACCTGTATTCACAACCGCAGCACGCCGTCTGAACGGTCTTTTTCCCGCCATACTGCGTCGATCTCCCTTGCCATACGTCAGTATGGCTACGGAAAATCTCCTTGTTTGACGAGAAAAATCCTCGTCCATCCGGCATCCCCCGGTTATGAATACAGGTTCTAAACGGGGGAAAGGGAGCCGCAGTTCCAGGGAAGCAGGAACGATAGGCGTTGTCTTTGGCGTGAATTAGGGAAGATATGCTTCCCCGCAGAAAAGTCGAAAAACACAAAAGGCCATCGATCAGGGGCGGCTTGTATCCTTTCCACAAACCATCGGCGGAAACATTGTTATATCGCACAATTGATTTGCGCGCCTACTTGTATTATGATACATACAATAGAACAACTAAACCACACGAAGGCGGAGGGTATGGAGAATGAGACGAAAAGGCTTACGCCAGTTCGAGCCGCTGGCGTATCTGCTCCCGGCGCTGCTTTTCTTTTTCCTGTTTACGTACTATCCCTTTATCAAAACGGTGTTCAACAGCTTTTTCCTCACCAACTTCATGGGGGTACGGCGGGAGTTCGTGGGACTGGAAAACTACCTCCGCATCCTTCAGGACAAGGATTTCCTGGCGGCGGTGAAAAACACGTTCCTTTACGTGCTGACATCCGTCCCGGTTTCGGTTTTCATCGCCCTGGTCCTGGCTATGGTAGCCAGCCGCAAGACCCTCTGCTCTCCCGTCTATGAGACGATGTACGCCCTGCCCATGGCTATGTCCTCCTCAGTGTGCGCCATGATTTTCGAGCTGATGTACAACCCCTCCCTGGGCATCCTCAACGAGCTGCTGGGCACCAACATCAGCTGGCTGACGGACAGCCGCTTCACCATCTACGCCATCAGCTTTATCTCCGTATGGATGAATATCGGCTACAACTTCCTGTTCCTGCTGGCCGCCGTACGCAACGTGCCCGCAGACCTGATCGAGGCGGCCACTATGGAGGGTACGGGGGCCGTCCGCCTGACTACCCGGATCATCCTGCCCATTATCTCCCCCACGGTGTTCTTCCTGATCATCAACTCCCTGGCCAAGAGCATGATGATGTCCGGGCTGGTGATCATCCTCTCCGATGGCGGGCGCAGCGGCAGCGCGTCCACCATGATCTCCTACATGTACACCCAGTCGGTGAATGCCCAGAACTACAATAACGGCTACGCCGCAGCGGTGATCGCCTTCCTCATCACCTTTGCGATGATGCTGCTCAGCTTCGGGTTTGAGAAGAAATACGTCAATTACGACTAAGGGGGAAATTGCAAATGGAGCGCGTTTCCGCATCGAAAACGAAAAAGGACCTGGGAAAGGCGGCCTTTCAGGCAGCGGCCATTCTGCTGGGCCTGATGGTCCTGTTCCCTGTGATTTACTGCTTCTTCGTTTCCTTCATGATGCCCAACCAGGTGCAGTCCATCCCGCCCACCATCTTCCCCAAGGAGTGGACCCTGGACAACTATTGGAACGTGATGGAAACCACCACCATCGGGCGGTTCATGCTCAACTCCCTGATCCTGGCCGGGGCCAGCAGCGTGATACGGCTGATTACCGCCTCCTTCGCCGCCTTTGCCTTCGCCTTCTATGAGTTCAAGGGGCGCAACCTGCTGTTCATGCTGTGCCTGGGCACGGTGATGATCCCCTCCGACGTGGTGCTGGTGACCAACTACCAGACCATTTCCCAGCTGGGGCTGGTGAATACCTACATCGGCATGATGAGCGTGTTCTGCGTGTCCGCCATGAATATCTTCATGATGCGCCAGAACTTTCTCACCTTCTCCAAGACCCTCCAGGAGGCGGCCTACGTGGACGGGTGCAGCAACATCCGCTTTTTCTTCAAGATCCTGCTCCCCACCTCCACGCCGGTGCTGACCACGGTGTTCATCTCCTCCTTCATCAGCACCTGGAACACCTACCTGTGGCCCATGCTGGTGACCAACAATCCGCTGATGCGGACGGTGCAGGTGGGCGTGACCATGCTCAATAACGAGGACGGCAACGTCTACGGCCCCATCATGGCCGCGTCCATGATGGTTCTGGTTCCCACGGCAATGATCTTTCTGATTTTCCGCAAGAAGATTGTCAGCGGCATGATGGGCGGCGCCATTAAGGGCTGACCCGCTGCCGCTTGCAATACAGAACGTGTTCACGGCACAAAAATGATTTGGAGGATAACCATGAAAAAGCTACTGAGTCTTGCGCTGTCTGCGGTTCTGCTGCTGGCCCTGCTGGCCGGCTGCGGCGACAAGAGCGGCACATCCAACCCCGGCGGCGATACGCCCGCCTCCCCCGACGCCTCTGACGGCGCGGGGACGATCACCATTGAGTACTGGAACTCCGCGGAGGGCGCCATGGCCACCTCCACCGAGTATCTGGTCAACCAGTTCAACGAAACCGTGGGCAAGGAGAAGGGTATCTTCGTCAACTCCGTGTTCCAGGGCGGAGACGTGGTGGAGAAGCTGAAGACCCTGGTCCAGGCCAACGACTACAAGAACTTCCCCGACGTGGGGCAGATCTATGCTGCCGGCCTGTCCACGGTCCTGCAGATGGAGAACCTGGTGCCCCTGGATACCATCTACTCCTCCGGCGAGTACGAGATCACCCTGCAGAAGGAGGATATCTATGAAAACTTCCTGCGCTCCTACACCTACGAGGGGCAGCTGATCTCCCTGCCGCTGAACGCCTCCACCATGCTGATGTACTACAACAAGGACGCCGCCCGGGAGGCCGGGCTGAATCCCGACGCGCCGCCCGCCACCATCGAGGAGCTTGCCCAGTGGACGGACAAGCTGACTGTCCGGGACGGCAGCGGCGCGGTGACCCGCTACGGCCTGAACATCCAGATGGACCGCTATGAGCTGGTCAACTTCCTGTCCGGCGTCAGCGATACGGGCTGCAACTACATCGGCGACAACGGCGGCGGCCGGGACGCCATGATCTCCAAGCTGACCATCGGCGAGGACGGCTCCCTCATGACCTTCCTCAACGAGTGGGAGAAGGTCATCGCTACCGGCGGCTACAAGGCGGTCAACGACGATGAGCGGGGCGAGTTCGCCAACGGTCTGTCCGCCATCAACTTCCAGTCCTCCGCCCAGCTGGCCGCTATGGCCAGCAACGCCGAGGGCAAGTTTGAGCTGGGCGTAGCCCCCCTGCCCGCCTGCTCCAGCCAGTATAAGGCCAGCGCAGCGGTCGGCGGCGGCTCCATCGCCCTGTTTGACAAGGGAGACGCCGCCCGGCGGCAGGCGGCCTGGGAGTTCATGCAGTTCATGGCCTCCCCGGACAGCCAGATGTACCTCTTCGAGAACAACGGCTACCTGCCCGTCTGTAAGAGCGCCTATGAGACGGATGCCTATCAGGCATTTATCGACGAGAACCCCAACGCCGCCGTGGCGGTGGAGCAGCTGAAGAACTCCGACCCCGGCATGCAGGAGCCCATGGACCTCATCAACTGGGAGCTGAACACCCTGTGCAAGGAAAATTTCATCGCGTGGACGGCCGGTGAGATCACAAAGCAGGAATGCCACGACAATATTGTGGATAACTTCAACGCCAAGCTGACCGAATATATCCGGGCCAACGGATAAGAAAACGACCAGGCGGGGGCGGCTGCGTCCCTGCCTGGTTTTCATCTGAAACGATAGGAGTGATTTGCCATGATTAAGCTGGTCGTGTGCGACATGGACGGCACCATGATGGGCCGGGACGAAATCATCCCCCCCGGCGCGGCGGAATGGATCGCGGCCCTGGAGGCCCGGGGGATCATGTTCACAGTAGCGACAGGCCGGGCGGAGGGCTACATGCGGGAAAAGGCGGCCCAGATGGGCCTGCGCCATCCGTATATCGTCACCAACGGCGCCACGATAATAGACGGGGACCGGGCCGTACTGCGCCGGCAGTTCGCCCTGAAGCCCCTGCGGGAGCTGGTCGAGGAGTGCTATGCAGCGGGCATGTCCGTCCTCTTCACCTTCCAGGGGGAGGAGCGGACGGAGCGGATCACCCCCTGGATCATCCGGGAGGGGGAGAAGCGGAACCGCCCCTACGAGGCCCAGCCCCTGACGGACGCCGAGTGGGCGGAGTTGCGGGCGGACAAGCTCCTCATCATGGACACGGTGCGGGAGGGAAAAATCTTGGAGATCGAGGAGAAGCTGCGGGCCGTCCCCGGCGACTTCATGTACGTGCGCTACCGGCTCAAGGCCCTGGAGCTCAACGAAAAAGGCTCCAACAAAGCGGCGGCGCTGCGGCTCCTGGTCCAGCATCTGGGCGTCTCCATGGACGAGGTGCTGGTCATCGGGGACGATGACAACGACATCCAGCTCTTCCAGGCGGCGGGACAGTCCGCCGCGGTGGGCAACGTATCGGACAACGCCCGCCCCCATGCCGGCTATGTGTGCCAGGGCCGGGAGTTCCAGGGCGTACAGGAGGCCGTAGAGAAATTCTGCGGGAAAAGCTGATGCGCCTGTCGACCTCTACCAACATCTACTTCAACCGCCCCGATGGCAGCAAGGCGGCCATCACGGACTCCATCGCCCGGTGCGCCCGGGCGGGCTACCGGGTCATGGACATGAACTTCCACGACTGCTGCACCTTCCGCAACGAATTCGTCACGGAGGGGTACGAGGCGTGGCTGGAGGAAGTTGCCCGGTGCGCCCGGGACTGGGGGGTATCCTTCAGCCAGGCCCACGCCCCCTTCTATAACTTCTGCGACGGCGGCTTCGACCGCCGGGAGGAAATGGACGAGCTGATCCGGCGGTCCGTCCGGTGCGCCGCCCGGCTGGGCATCCCCTGGCTGGTTATCCATGCGGGGACGGACTTCGCCGCCGCCGACTGGCGGAAAAAATCCCTGGAGAAGAACCTGCGGTACTTCCGCCCCCTGCTGGACTACGCCGCTGGCGAGGGGGTGGGGCTGGCCATCGAAAACCTGTGGGATCTGAATATCGCGCCCCGCCGCCGCTATACGGCCCAGCCGGAGGAGCTGCTGGAGCTGGTGGACCGGCTGGACAGCCCGCTGGCCGGCGTCTGCTGCGACGTAGAGCACGCGGCCATTATGGGCCAGGACCCCGCCGCCGTGCTGCGCCTGCTGGGCGGAAAGCTCCGGGCCACCCATATCTCCGACTTCATCAACATCGACAGCGACCACCTGCTGCCCTTTGCCGGGCGCGTCCAGTGGGCCCCCGTCATGGAGGCCCTGCGGGAGATCGGCTACGCCGGGGACTTCACCTATGAGATCCACCGCTACACCGCCACCCTCCCCGACGCGCTGGCGCAGGACGCGCTGGCCTACAGCGTGAAGGTAGGGGAGTACCTCTTGTCCCTCTAGGGCATGTTTGAAAAATGTCAAAACGCCCAAGCAGCGGATCTTTTTCCGCTGTGCGGCGTTAAAAATTCTTGAAATCCGTCAGGATTCCTGCGAATTTTTGCCTTGCCCAGCGAAAATATCTTTCGCTGTTGGGCATTCCGCCATTTATCAAACAAGCCCTAGTCCTCCCGGGATACCATCAGGCGGAACTGGGCGTTGGCCCCGTTCCAGATGGTGCTGGCGAACTCGATGGGGATGTGGCGGACGCCGAAGTGGACGGAGTCTATCCGCAGGGCGGGGGAGCCGTAGGGGACGTCCAGAATCCTGGCGCAGCGGGCGTCCAGTGTGATGGCCGCGATGAAATTCTCCACCGCCTCCGTCTCCGTCTGATAGACCTCCTGCAGGGTGGCGGAGATACTCTGGCGGAGGAGTCCCCGTTCCGCCAGGTCCGGGAACCGCTCCCCGGGGAACCAGGCCCGGTTGATGCCCACCACCTTCCCGCAGTTCTGGAAGTACCGCTCCAGGTAGACCAGAGGCGCGTCCTCCGGCAGCTGGAGCATCCGGGCGGCCCGGCGGTCGGGGGCGGTCAGGCCGACAATGCGAACGTTTGCGGAGGTAATCTGCTCGGCGGGATTGACAATGGGCCGCCTTCCCTCCGGGCTGGGGAACTGGAGCTCCTGGACGATGTACTGGGGCCGGGCCTGCACCACGGTGCGCTCCCCCCGCTTCCGGGAGATCAGGCCGTCCCTCTCCAGCTGGGCCAGGGCCTGCCGCGTGGTAATGCGGCTGATCTGGTAGAGCTCCGCCAGGGTGTTCTCCGGCAGAAGCTGGTCGCCCACCCGCCACTCCTCCTCCGCGATCCGGCGGGTCATATCGGCGGAAACCTGCAGGTAGAGGGGGATGGGAGAGTCCCGGTCGATGAAATCCTGGAAAGCGTAGCCGTCTGCCATGGTCTGCACCTCATTCTTATGTAAATCGTATATATTTTCCTCTATCATACCGTTTTGGCGGCTGTCTGTCAATCAACCCTCATAAATTTTTGCCCGCCCGCCCCGGCGGCGCGGACAGGCGAATCTATATTCTGAAGAGACAGGAGTATATTATGAAACAAGCGAGCAACGCCATGTGCCGGCAGGTCTGGAGCCTCCCGGAGCTTCTGCGGCAGCAGTACGGCTGCCTTGAGCCGGAGTGCCGGAAGGCTCTGACCACGCCGGAGATTTTTTCCATCCAGCGCATCGTCCTGACCGGCTGCGGCGATTCCCATGCCGCGGCCATGGCGGTCCGGTACGCCTTCGAGGCCCTGACGGGCATCCCTACCGAGGTGGTCCCCGCCATCGAGCTGAGCCGGTACTACAGCGAGAGCCAGCTGGGCTTCGCCCCCCATAATCCCTTGGTCATCGCGGTCAGCAACTCCGGCGGCATCGCCCGGGTCAGCGAGGCGATCCAGCGGGCCGTGGCCCACGGCGCCTTCGCCCTGGGGGTGACGGGGAACCCGGATTCGCCCCTGGGCCGCTGCGCCAGCCGGATTCTCCCCCTTTCCGTCCCGCCCTTTGAGAGCGCGCCGGGGACCCGGTCCTATCTGGTGTCCCTGCTGGCGCTGCTGCTGCTGGCCATCCGCTTCGGGGAGGTGCGGGGCCGGTACACCATGGATCAGGCCATGGACTACCGCGCCGACCTGCTGACCCAGGCGGACGCGCTGGAGCGGGCGCTTCCGGCCATGGACGAGCAGATCAAGCGGCTGGCCGGGGAGTGGAAGGACCTGGAGGCGTTCGACTTCATCGGCGCAGGCCCCGACTACGCCGCCGCCTGGTTCGGGCAGGCGAAGATCTACGAGGCCGTCGGCCGGTACGCCATGTGCATCAACACCGAGGAGTGGCTCCATATGAACTTCTTCATGAAGAACGTGGAGAAGATTGGGACGGTCCTGGTCTGTGCCGGCGGCAGTCCTGCCGCCAGCCGGGCCCTGGAGCTGGCCGGCTACGCCGGGCGGGACATGGGCCGCCCCCTGCTGGCGGTTACCTCCGGAGAGAACCGCTTTGACCAGGGGACCTGTCAGGCGGTCCTTACCCCGGAAACCCGGTACGCCCACAGCGGCGTACTGTCCCAATTCGCTCCCCTGTGCCTCCTGGCGGGGTACCTGGGCGAATTCCTGGGCGAGGAGGACGGCCGGGGCTGCAAGGGCCCCTGGGCCTTCGCCCAGGGCGGACGGGGCATCACCCAGAGCGAAATCATCGTAAAGTGAGGAGCGAGCTATGCTGAGGAATATCAAGCTGACCACCCAGGAGCGCGGCGTCACCGCGCTGACGGACGACGTGAAGGCCGTTGTGGAGGAGAGCGGCGTCCAGGAGGGGCTGTGCGTGATCTGCATCCCCCACACCACGGCGGGACTGACCATCACCTCCTTCTGGGATCCCAACGGCTTTCTGGACCTGCAGGACGAGATCTGCCGTCTGATCCCCACCCGCATCGACTTCAAGCATCAGCACGACACACCCCAGGACGCGGCGGGACATGTCAAGTCCTCCCTCATCGGCGTCAATCTCACCATCCCCATCCACCAGGGGAAGCTGCTGCTGGGCCACTCCCAGGGGATCTACTTCCTGGAGTTCGACGGTCCCCGGAAGCGGGAGTACTTCGTCAAGGTCCAGGCGGACGGCAGCGAAGGCTGAGAGGAGGCGTTTGGGTTGAAAAAAATCATTCTGGACTGCGATCCGGGCATGGATGACTCCATGGCCATCATTATGGCCGCCAAGGCCCCCCAGCTGGAGCTGCTGGCGGTGACCGCCGTCAGCGGCAACTATCCGGTGGAGGTCACCAGCGCCAACGCCCGGAAGGTGCTGGAGCTGCTGGGCAGGCAGGACATCCCCGCCGCCAGGGGCATGGCCCGTCCCATGGTCCGCCCCGCCCCGCCGGACCCCTTCACCCACGGCAGCGACGGCCAGGCGGAGAACTTCCTGCCGGAGCCCTCCATGCCTCTGGCGGAGGAGCACGCATCGGACCTCATCATCCGGCTGGCCCGGGAGAACCCCGGCGAGGTGACGGTCCTCTGCACGGGGCCCATGAGCAACCTGGCTATGGCCCTGGTGAAGGAGCCGGCCCTGGCCGGACAGCTGGCGGGCGTGGTGGCGATCTCGGGGGCCTTCGGGCTGAACCGGTACGCTTTCCTCAACGCCACCGGCGACACGCCCCAGAGCGAGTGGAATGTCTACGTGGACCCGGAGGCGGCCAAGATCGTCTACGAGTCCGGAGTCCCCCTGGTGGCCCTGGGGCTGGACGTAGCTACCCATTTTGACGTAAACTTCTCTCCGGAGGACATTGCCGCCTTCGCCGAGAGCCCCCGGCCCGAGGCGCGGTTTTTGTCCCAGGCCATCCGGTTTGCCGCCGGGCGGGGCTTTGAGGCGTACACCACCATCATCGACTGCATGGCTGTGGCCTACGCCATCGATCCCACCCTGGTGAAGACCATCCAGGGCCGCGTGGGGGTGGAAACCCAGAGCCCGCTGACCCTGGGCATGACCGTCCTGGACCGGCGGCACCACTTCGTCTGGGAGCATCTGCCCCTCATTGAGATCGGCGCGGAGGCTGATTACGGACGGTTCCTGCACCTCCTGCGGGATCTGGTCCTGCAGTAAGGAGCACGGACATGAAACGAGAAAAGCTGTATATCGCCGGCCCCATGTGCTTCTATGAGGACGGCTACCCCCGCTGGTACGTCATGCGGGACCGGGCCCGGGTCAAGGGCTTCGACGTGACCATGCCCAGCGACGGGGAGCTGGACCTGAGCCACGAGGACCTGCGGAAGAACGGGGACGCCATTTTTGAAAACTGCGCCCGGTGCATGAACGAGTCCACCGCCATCCTCTGCAACCTGGAGTTTTACCGGGGCGCCGACGTGGACGGGGGCAGCGTCTACGAGGTGGGCATGGCCTACGCCAGGGGGGCCCACTGCTACGGCTATACCAGGGACAAGCGGCCCATGGTCTGGAAGTACCAGGGCAGCGTCCTGCGGGATGGCACGGCGTATGACCGGAAGGGCCGGCCTCTGCCCTACGGCGACCTGCCCTTCTCCCCCAATGTGGTGGGGGCCATGAAGATCGTGGAGGGCGATTTTGACGACTGCCTCCAGGTGTTCGCCCTGGACCGGGAGGAGGAGCGGAAGCGGGCCGCCTTTGCCCCGCCTCCCCCGCCCCCTGCGGCGGAAGGCGCGCCCGGGACGGATGGCCGGCCGGTCGTCTACGTCGCCGGACCGGAGCGGTACGACCCCAGCGCCCAGACCTGGTACGCATCCGTCCGGGAGCTGGGGGACCGGCTGGGGCTTCAGGTCATCGTGCCCACGGACGAGGTCTGTCCGCTGCCCCGGGAACTGGAGGACGACCCCTGTGCCCGGGCCTACCATATCTTCCACCGGCAGCAGCAGCATGTGCGGGACTGCGACATCCTTATCGCCAATCTCAACGATTTCCACGGCTGGGAGCCGGACAGCGACACCGCCTTCGAGTGCGGCATGGCCTTCCAGCTGGGGAAGAAGCTGTACGGGTACATGGACAGCGCCGCCCGCATGATCGACCGGGTTCCCAGCCTGGGGCCCGAGCGGGAGTACCGGGACATCTGCGGATGCAATGTGGAGAATTTCGATTACCCCATCAACATCATGTTCGCCTCGTCCATGGATATTCTGGAGGGGGACGTCACCGATGCCATGACCAGGGCGGCGGAGGAGCTGCGCGGGCGGTGACCCGGCGCAGGCCCGCCGGAAAGCTTTTGGCGCCTTTGCGCAGATTTTGATTGACAGGCGGCGGGAAACCACGTATCATCGTGGTAGGAGCGGCCTCTTCCGGGAAGCCGGGAGAGGCCGCTTTTTACGCAGCGTTTTTTGCGGCGGCGCGCCGCCGAATTTGATGCAAAAAACAAAAGGAGCAGCTATGGGTATTTATTACAACCAAGAGGAGCGGGTGTTCCGTCTGGACACCCCCGGTTCCACCTATCTCATCAGCATCGTAGATGAGGAGGGCTTTCTGTGCCACACGTACTACGGCAGGCGGATTCCCGATGACAACATGGGATACCTCCTGCGCCTGCCCGCCGGGGGAGTGGACTTCCGGAACAATGGGCGGCAGGCGGACTTGATGGGCTGTCTGCCGGTGGAGTATCCCGGCCACGGCCTGGGAGACTTCCGGGAGAGCTGCCTCCAGGCGGAGACGCCGGAGGGCTACCGGTCCTGCGGCCTGACCTACCTGTCCCACAAAATCTACAGCGGCAAGCCCGCCCTCCCCGGCCTGCCCGCCACCTACGGCGGCGAAGGGGACTGCGCCACACTGGAGCTGCGGTGCCATGACCGGTATCTGGACCTGGAGGTTTCCCTGCTGTACACAGCCTTTGAGAAGCTGGACGTGATCTGCCGCAGCGCGCGGATCGAGAACCGCGGCGGCAAGCCCGTCACCCTCACCGCCGCCCTTTCCGCCTGTCTGGACATGGACAACAAGGATTTTGACCTCATCACCCTCCACGGCAGCTGGGCCTACGAGCGGATGGTGAGCCGCCGCCCGGTGGCCTGGGGACGGCAGGGCGTCGGCTCCCTCCTGGGCATCTCCTCCGCCGAGGAGCACCCCTTCCTGGCCCTGGCGGAGCATACCGCCACCCAGGATCAGGGGCAGGTCTACGCCATGCACCTGGTCTACTCCGGCAACTTCTTGGCCCAGGTGGAGATGAGCCAGCAGGAGCAGCTCCGGGCGGTGATCGGCATCCATCCCCGGGACTTCGCCTGGCGTCTGGCCCCCGGCGAGAGCTTCCAGACCCCGGAGGCGGTGCTGGCCTACTCCAGCACGGGCCTGGACGGAATGACCCACGCCCTCCACGACTTGTACCGGAACCACCTCACCCGGGGTCCCTGGAAGGACAAGCCCCGGCCCTCCCTGGTGAACAACTGGGAGGCCACCTACTTTAAATTTGACACGGAGAAGCTGCTGGACATCGCCCGCACCGCCGCCGCCCGGGGCATCGAAATGCTGGTGCTGGACGACGGCTGGTTCGGCTGCCGGGATACGGACACCAACAGCCTGGGAGACTGGGTTGTCAATGAGAAGAAGCTCCCCGGCGGGCTGAAGTACCTGGCGGACGAGGTCAACAAGCTGGGGATGAAGTTCGGACTGTGGGTGGAGCCGGAAATGGTGTGCCCGGATTCCAACCTGTTCCGGGCCCACCCGGACTACGCCCTCCAGATCCCCGGACGGCCCCCCATGCTGAGCCGGACCCAGCTGGTGCTGGACCTGTCCCGGAAGGAGGTCCGGGACTGTATCTATGACCAGCTCCGCAAGGTCCTCTCCTCCGCCAACATCGAGTACGTCAAGTGGGACATGAACCGGCCCCTGACGGATGTGGCCAGCTTCTGCCTGGAGGGGGAGCGCCAGGGAGAGCTGTTCCACCGGTACGTGCTGGGGGTCTACGAGCTCCAGGAGCGCATGCTGACGGACTTCCCCCACCTGCTGCTGGAGAACTGCGCCAGCGGCGGCGGGCGGTTCGACCCGGGCATGCTGTACTACAGCCCCCAGATCTGGACCTCCGACAACACCGATGCCGTGGACCGCCTGCGCATCCAGGAGGGCACCGCCCTTATCTACCCCCTGTCCACCATGGGGGCCCATGTGGCCGCCTGTCCCAGCCACACCAACGGGCGGAGCACGCCCTTCGAAACCCGGGGGCTGGTGTCCCTGCCGGGGTGCTTCGGGTATGAGCTGGATCTGACCAAGCTGACGGAGGAGGAGCTGGCTATGATCCCCGGCCAGCTGGAAAACTACCGGAAATACGGCCCCGTATTCCACGACGGCGACTACTACCGCCTGGCCTCCTACGGCGAGAATCAGGAGTACGACGCCCTCATGGCCGTGACCAAGGACAAGAAAACCGCCGTCATCGACTACGTCCACGTTATGAGCCGCCAGCGGCGGCGGGACGTGCTGCTGCCCCTGCGGGGCCTGGACGAGGAGAAGCGCTACCGCTCCAGCGAAACCGGCGAGATCCGTTCCGGCGCGGGCTGGATGTACGGCGGACTGCTGCTGCCCAATATGAAGGGCGACTTCTTAGGGAAATTGATTGTTTTGGAGGCCGTATGAAGGAATTCAACTATGCGCTGACCAAATCCCCGGAATTTTTCCAGGACCGCCGGGAAGCGCCCCACTCCGACCACAACTATGTCCTCCCGGAGGGGTCCCCCAGGTTCTCCCTCAACGGGGACTGGTTCTTCCACTACGCGGAAAATTATGAGGGGGCCGTCCCCGGCTTCTTCGCTCCGGACGCGGACTGCCGGGGCTGGGACGTCATCCCCGTGCCGTCCCATATGCAGATGCAGGGCTACGGCCACCCCCAGTACGTGAACACCCAGTACCCCTGGGACGGCCTGGAGGATGTGAAGCCCGGGGAGGTCCCGGAGCGGTTCAACCCGGTGGGAAGCTACGTCCGGTACTTCACCCTGCCGGAGCGTCTGGCGGGGAAGCGGATCTTCGTCTCCTTCCAGGGAGCGGAGAGCGGCCTGGCGGTGTGGTGCAACGGCCATTACGCGGGCTATGGCGAGGACGGCTTCACCCCGTCGGAGTTCGAGCTGACGGACTACCTGGTCCCCGGGGAGAACAAGCTGGCGGCCCAGGTGTTTCAGTACACCAACGCCAGCTGGATGGAGGATCAGGACTTCTTCCGCTTCTCCGGCATTTTCCGGGACGTGTTCCTGTACGCCGTTCCGGAAGTCCACATCCGGGATCTGAAGATCACCACGCCCCTCCGGGACGATTTCACCGCCGGCGAGGTCCGCGTTTCCATGGAGGCCCTGGGCCGGGGCCATGCCGTGTGCCGCCTGTACGACGGGGAGCGGCAGATCGCGGGGGCCGACGTTTCCCTCCCGGCGGAGGGGGAGGCCGTCCTGCCTGTGGACAGCCCCCGGCTCTGGAGCGCGGAAAGTCCCAGCCTGTACGGACTGGTTATCGAGGTGTACGACCAGAACGGCGTCCTGACGGAGACGGTGACGGAGCAGGCGGGCCTGCGCCGCTTCGAGATCCGAGACGGCCTGATGCTCCTCAACGGCAGGCCCGTCCGCTTCCACGGGGTCAACCGCCATGAGTTCTCCTCCGCCCATGGCCGCTGCGTCACCGAGGAGGAGACGGAGCTGGACATCGTCACCATGAAGCGGAACAACATCAACGCCATCCGCACCAGCCACTACCCCAATCAGAGCTTTTTTTACCGCCTGTGCGACCGGTACGGCATCTACGTCATCGACGAAATGAACCTGGAATCCCACGGCGCGTGGGAGATGGTCATGTCGGGCCGCCTGCCCCTGGCGGACCACATCCCCGGCAGCGACCCCAAGTGGCGGAAGGCGGTCCTGGCCCGGGCGGAGGCCATGCTCCGCCGGGACCGGAACCGGCCCAGCGTCCTCATCTGGTCCTGCGGCAACGAGTCCTACAGCGGGGACAACCTGCTGGCGGCGTCCAACTACTTCCGGAGCATGGACGCCCGCCCCGTCCACTACGAGAGCGTGGTCCACGATGCCGCCTATGCCGCCACCAGCGACATTTTCAGCAACATGTACTGGTCTGCCGAGCATATCCGGGCGGCTCTGGAAAAGGATGCCTCCCGGCCCGCGATCTCCTGTGAGTACGGCCATGCCATGGGCAGCTCCTTCGGCGGGCAGGACGCGTATATCCGTTTGATGGACGAGGTCCCGGCCTACCAGGGGTGCTTTATCTGGGACTATATCGACCAGGCCATTACCACCGCGGACCGCTACGGCCTCAAATACCAGGGCTACGGCGGCGACTTCGGCGACCGGCCCCACGACGGGGACTTCAGCGGCAACGGCATCGTGGACAGCCTCCGCCGGGCCCCCACGCCCAAGATGCAGGAGGTCAAGTACCTCTATCAGAACCTGCAGATTCATATTGCCGACGGCAGGGCTGAGATCGTCAACCGCAGCCTCTTCACCGGCAGCGGCGCGTTTGACTGCGTGGTCCGCCTGTACCGGGAGGGCGAGCTGGCCGGCGAGCGGTTCCTGGAAACCGCCGTGCCGCCGGGGGAGAGCCGGACCTATGGCCTTCCCCTGTGGCCGGAGCGGCTGGACACGGAGTACGCCGTTATCGTCTCCTTCCGCCTGCGGCGGGATGAAAGCTGGGGAAAGCGGGGCCACGAGGTAGCCTTCGGCCAGTGGTGCGGCGGAAAGCTGCCGGAGCCGGCCTGTCCCAACGGCCCCCTGGAGGTCATCGACAGCCAGTGGAACCTGGGCGTCCGAGGGAAGGGCTTCCATATCCTGTTCTCCAAGACCATGGGCGGCATGATCTCTTACCGCTATGGAGGCCGGGAGCTGCTCAGCGGCATCCCTCAGCCCAATTTCTGGCGGGCTCCCACCGCCAACGACCGTGGCTGCAAGGCTCCCGCCCGGTACGCCCAGTGGAAGCTCGCCAGCCTGTATCCCATCAACCAGAACCCCGACGGCCTGAAGCCCGGCGAGCAGGCGTGGACCGTCCAGCGGGGGGACGGCTGGGTGGAGATCGACTATACCTGCCAGATGCCCACCGAGCCCCGGTCCTCCTGCGTCCTGGCCTACCGGGTGTCTGCCGACGGCACGGTGGAGACGACCCTGTCCTCCGACGCGCCCAAGGTCCTGGGGCCCGCGCCGGAGTTCGGCGTGATGCTGCAGATGGACGCGGGCTTCCACCGCCTGCGGTGGTACGGTCCCGGCCCCGAGGAAACCTACTGCGACCGGCGCCTGGGCGGTAAGCTGGGCGTTTGGGAGAGTACGGCGGAGGACAGCCTGGGTCCCAACCTGACGCCCCAGGAGTGCGGCAACCACACCGGCGTCCGCTGGGCCTCCGTCACCGATGACAGCGGCCTGGGCCTGCTGTTCCAGGGAGACGGGATGGAGTTTTCCGCCCTGCCCTGGACGCCCCACCAGCTGGAATACGCCGCCCACCCCCACGAGCTGCCTGCCGTCCACCACACGGTGGTCCGCGTCTCGGCCATGCAGATGGGCCTGGGCGGGGACAACAGCTGGGGGGCCACGCCCAGGCCGGAGTACCTGCTCCCGGAGAAGGCCATGACCTTCCGCTTCCGCTTCCGGGCCATCGGAGGCTGAGATGGAGCGCGGAATGATTGCCGTCAGCTTCGGCACCAGCGTGCCGGAGGCCCGGACGGCGGTGGAGGCGGTGGAGAACGCCCTGCGCCGGGAGGCGCCAGGGTACGGCTTCGCCCGGGCCTTCACCAGCCCCACCATCCGGCGGGTCCTGGCCGGTAGGGGGGAGCGCGTTCCCAGCCTGGCGGAGGCCCTGGAGAGCCTGCGGGCCGCCGGCGTCCGCCGGGCCGCCGTCCAGCCCACCCACCTGCTCTACGGCGTGGAGTACGACAAGCTGAAGGCGGAGACGGAGGCGTTCGCCGGAGCGTTTGACGTCCTGGCTCTGGGCCGCCCCCTGCTGGCGGACACGGGGGATATCAAGCGCTTCGCCGCCCGGCTCAGCCAGGCCTATCCCCCGGCGGAGGGCTCCGCCGCGGTCTTCATGGGCCACGGCACCGATCATTTCGCCAACGCGGTCTACCCCGCCCTCCAGACCGGCCTGCGGCTGGAGGGGCGGGAGGACCTGCTGGTGGGCACGGTGGAGGGCTGGCCCTCCCTGGAGGACATCCTCCGCCAGCTGGCCCCGGGCGGGCCCCGGCGCGTGACGCTGGCCCCGCTGATGCTGGTAGCCGGGGACCACGCCCGCAGCGACATGGCCGGGGACTGGAAGCCCCGGCTGGAGGCGGCGGGCCACACGGTCCGCTGTACCCTCACCGGCCTGGGAGAACTGCCCTGGGTGCAGGAGATGTACCGGGAGCGGTTCGCAGAGCTGCTGAAAAAGACGGAAGAATAAGAAGCTGTATTTATAGGCGGGGGATGCGGTCTGGGCGAGGAATTTTGCCGTCCTGCAAGACAAAAAATCGCAGGAATACTTGGCGTATTGCAAGATTTTTTAACGCGGCAGGGCGGCAAAAGGCCTGCCCGGACGGTGTGCAGCGCCTGTGAATGCAGCTTCTAAATATCAGACGGTCAAAAAAGCCCTCCGCAGGAGTTTTCGCCATAGATTGTGAATGACCACATCGAGTGGTCATTCACAATTAAATTTTGCACAGCCACTCGATGTGGCTGTTGCAAAATCTGAGAGCCTGTTTCATATCTCAACGAGTGCGGATTGGCGAGTGGATTTTTTGTCCAGCGAGGCAAAAAGCCGCAGCAAT
>VSNB01000319.1 GCA_009774055.1 Clostridiales bacterium | reverse complement strand
CTGCGAGTTTCTTCCTTGCCAGACAAAAAATTTTTCTCGCCAATCTGCATACCGTCACCTATTGGTACAGCTTCTAATAACTTGCGGAAGTGTTATAGTCGACACCCTTAAAAATCGGTAAAGATCGGCGATCAAAATGCGGCGTGGACTGCGTTGTCGTCCCTGGCGGGCGTCAGCCCGCCTTGGGGCCTCCGCCTTGCCGCACCGCATTTTCCCGCGCCTCCTTTTTACCGATTCTCAAGTGTGTCGGCTATAAAAAGAATGGTACACTCGATCCCTGGCGTCTAGGGCATGTTTGAAAAATGTCAAAACGCCCAAGCAACGGATCTTTTTCCGCTGTGCGGCGTTAAAAATTCTTGAAATCCGTCAGGATTCCTGCGAATTTTTGCCTTGCCCAGCGAAAAAATCTCTCGCTGTTGGGCATTCCGCCATTTATCAAACAAGCCCTAGCCTTGAAGTTAGGATTTTTACCGTTTTTCCCCGGGACGGAATACCAGCGCCGCCAGAAAAGAAAATAATACCGCCGCCGCGATGCCTCCTGCCGCCGCAGTGAGCCCGCCGGTCATGACGCCCAGCCAGCCCTTTTCCCCTACCGCCTTCGCTACGCCTTTAGCCAGATTAGAGCCAAATCCCGTCAGGGGTACCGTTGCACCCGCACCGCCCCAGTCCGCAATGGGCCCGTACACACCGATGGCCTCCAAAAACACGCCGATCACTACATACCCCGTCAGAATACGGGCAGGCGTCAGTTGGGTCTTGTCGATGAAAATCTGCCCGATGGCACATAGGATGCCGCCGCACAGGAACGCGTTCAGATATTGCATACATGGTTCCTCCTCCTACTTTTCTATAGTCAATGCGTGACAGATGCCGGGGATGCTCTCCCCCTGGAAGCTGGACGTGGGGGACAGCAGGGCTCCGGTGGGAGCGAAGAGAATCTTCTGCAGGTGATTTTCCTCCATCTGCCGCAGCAGGTACCCGCACAGAACCGAGGCCGAACAGCCGCAGCCGCTGGCGCCGGCGTGCATGTCCTGCTTCTGGATGTCGTAGAGCAGCATGCCGCAGTCCTGGTAATTTTCACACATGTCCACGCCGTCCTGTTGGAAAAACTCCGTTACGATCTGGTGGCCCAGCACGCCCAGGTCGCCGGTGAGGACCAGGTCGTAGTCCGAGGGCTTGGTGCCTGTGGCGCGGAAGTGGGCAGAAAGGGTGTCGTAGGCCGCCGGGGCCATGGCCGCGCCCATGTTGTTTACGTCGCAGATGCCCTTGTCCACGATTTTGCCGCAGGTGACGGCGGTGATTTTCGGGCCCTCTCCCTCTGTGCCCAGGATCACACAGCCGGAGGCCGTGGCGGTCCACTGGGCTGTGGGGGTGCGCTGGTTGCCATAGGGAACCGGCATGCGGTACTGCCGCTCGGCGGTACAGAAGTGGCTGGAGGTCATGGCTCCCGCCCTCCGGGCAAAGCCCCCCGCGATAGTCAGGGACGCCAGGGCCAGGGATTCCCCCATAGTGGAGCAGGCACCATAGAGGCCATAGAAGGGAACGCCGAAGTCCCGCAGGCCGAAGGACGTGCCGATGCACTGGTTGAGCAGGTCCCCCGCAAAGATATAGTCCAGCTCCTCCGGCGGCAGCGTCGCCTTTTCCAGGGCCTTGCCCAGGGCCAGCTTCTGCATGGCGCTCTCCGCCTTCTCCCAGGTCTTCTCGCCGAAGAAGCTGTCCTCGCTCAGATGGTCGAAATAGTCCGCCAGAGGGCCTTCCCCTTCCTGCTTGCCGCCTACGGCAGCGTGGGATAGAATCACCGGCGGGTGTTCCAGCGCGACGGTCTGCCGCCCCAATCGTTTCTGCATGGTCTTGCCTCCGAAACTGAAATGCCGGGGCTTCGCCCGGTCTGTGGAGGTAGTTTGCGCGGTTTTTTACGGAATATGAGCGGAGAAAAAGGCTTTTGTTAGGCTTTGCTTCCTGGCAGCCTATCCGAAGCAGTCCACCTACTCCTCCGCCGGCTTCTTGAAACGGCCGGCCAATCAGTTCGTCAATAGTAGCCCGGTCCCTAATAAGTCTAAAATTTACAGATAATCGCCGTCCAACGGTGTGAAGCCGTGAAAACCAAGGCCGGAGGCCCCGCAAACGGGCCTCCGGCCTTTCAACGCTATTCGTAGGCGTCCAGGATTTCTTTCAAGACCTCCAAAGTGCGGACAGGGTCCGGATGGTCTATGGGGCCGTAAAATTAGTACGCAGGGAATGCGAATGCACGCGGACAGACGGCATACAGACGGCAACAGCCGGGACCGCATCGCGTGCACGTCGCTTTACCGAATAAAATTCGTCTTCTGCGGGCTCTCCCGCTCCGGCAGGCCGTATTTCTCCTTGGCCAAGGCGATGCCCCGCATCAGGAACACCATGTTCCGGGCCAGGGTGCGCATGGACTGCATCCCCTCCAGGTCGCCCGTCGCCTCGCCGGGGGCCGCGCCGTGGACGCTGTTCCAGTACTGGCCGGAGGCCACCGGCATGCCGGAAATGGTGAAAAATTTGTTCAGCTCGTCGAAGGCCGCCGACAGCCCTCCCCGCCGGGCGGCCACCACGCTGGCCCCCACCTTCATGGTCTTGTCGAAGCCCGCGCTGTAAAACAGCCTGGTCAGGAAGGCGACCAGCGTTGCGTTGGCGGAGGCGTAGTACACCGGGCTGCCCGCCACCAGGCCGTCGCAGGCCGCGAACTTGGGGGCGGTTTCATTGACCAGGTCATCAAAGACACACCTCCCCTTCTCCCGGCACTTCCCGCAGCCGATGCAGCCCCGTATGGACTGTCCGCCTACGTGGACCAGCTCCGTCTCGACGCCCTCCTGGGCAAAGACCTGCTCCATCTCCCGGAGGGCGGCGGCAGTATTGCCGTTGGGCCGGGGGCTGCCGTTAAGTAATAATACCTTCATTGCAGATGCTCCTTTCCGTTGTTATCTCCCATTATACTGCGAAAATCCCGGTTTGTGAAGGGAAACGCAAAATTTCCCCGAACCGATTTTCCCCGCGCCGCTGACGTTACCTGTTTTCATTGACATACAGCATCGCCCGCCGCTGAACCAGGTCTACGGTTTCGT
>VSNB01000318.1 GCA_009774055.1 Clostridiales bacterium | reverse complement strand
CTTTATTTCTGCCCAGATGCTTACTTTTGCTCTCATCGCCATCCTCATTAGAAGATTTTAAACAGGCTCTAAGACAGTAGGGTCTGCCGTTTACATCCTCAAATAGACGTTTCGCCCGATCCAAGGGAGCCGCCCGCTTCAGACCGGACGGACTTCAGTGGAAGCGCAAAAACAAATTACCCCCGTAATGGAGGAGGATTCTTAAGGAACGTAGTTCCTTAAGCGACCTAGATTGTGCAATGACCGCATCGAGCGGTCATGCACAATCAATTCTGCGCGGCCACTCGATGTGGCCGTCGCAGAATCGTTGCTTCTTTTCGCTCGCGCGAAAAGAAGGCCCCGCCCCGGCAGGGGCAAAGGTAAAATAAGAAAAGAGCCCCCGCCGCCCCGCAGGGGCGGTAAGAAACGCGCTTCGACGAAGAAAGAAGTAAACAGCGGTCGCGGCCCGCAGGGCCGCAGATGAAACTGGGGGCCGCCGCGCAGCGGCGGCAAAAGATCACTGCCCCGAGAAGTAGTACCCCACCCCTCTTCGGGTCAGAATCAAGGCCGGATTCGCCGGATCATCCTCAATCTTCTCCCGCAGCCGCCGGACGGTGACGTCCACCGTCCGCACGTCCTCCCCCACATAATCATAGTTCCAGACCTGTTCCATCAGATCGGTCCGGGAATACACCTTCCCCGGATGTCCGGCAAGGAACGTCAGCAGCTCGTACTCCCGCTGGGTCAGGGAAATGGGCTTCCCATGCTTGCTGACCTGATAGTTCTCCGGGTCGATGGTCAGCCCGCCCGCTGCCGGGACGGCGGCGGCGTTCTCCTGGGGCTGCTGCATGACCGTGCGGCGGATATTGGCCTTTACCCGTGCCATCAGCTCCCGCATGGAGAAGGGCTTGGTGATATAATCGTCCGCGCCGATCTCCAGGCCCAGGACCTTGTCCGCTTCCTCCTCCCGGGCGGTGAGGATGATGACGGGGACATTGTTTCCCTCCTCCCGCAGGAGTTTGCACACGTCGAATCCGATCATCTTCGGAAGCATGACGTCCAGCAGGATCAGATCCGGACTGCCGCTCCGGGCGGTGCGCAGGCCCGCCTCGCCGTCATAGGCGGTGAGAACCGCATAGCCCTCCTTCTCCAGGTTGAACCGGACGATGTCCACGATGCTCTTTTCGTCCTCCACGATAAGGACTGTCTTTTTTTCTTCCATAGCTTCTCCTTCATGCTCCGCCAGGATAGGGACGCCTCCTAAGAGCCTGTTCAGCATCTCCCCGCGCCTGTCTTGGCGGCGTATTTTCCGCCCTGGCTTCGTTAAAAATCCTTGCCATCCGTCAGGATGCCTGCGGATTTTTGCCTTGCAGGGCAAAAAATCCGCTCGCCAATCCAAACACGTTGAGATGCTGAACAGGCTCTACAGCAGCAGCAGCAGCTTTCCCTTCAGCACGGCGGCAATGGTCTTGGCGTCCTTGATCTCGCCGGAGAGCACCTGCTCTACCAGCTGGTCGAAGGGCACCCGTTCCAGGTTCAGAAACTCATCCTCGTCCAGATGGGCTTCTCCAAAGGTCAGATCCCGGGCCAGGTACATCCGGATGATCTCCCCGCAGTAGCCCGGGGAGGGGTACAGCTCCCCCAGGGACCGGAAGTCGCCGGCCACGGCCCCCGTCTCCTCCTGCAGCTCCCGGATGGCGGCCGCAGCGGGGTCCTCGCCGTATTCCAGCTTTCCGGCAGGAATCTCCCGCAGGACCTTTTCGTAGGGGTAGCGGTACTGACTCACCAGCAGCGCCTGGTTCTGGTCGTCCAGGGCCAGCACGCACACGCCGCCGGGGTGGTCCACCACCTCGCGGAAGCTCTGGCTTCCATCGGGTAGCTCCACCGTGTCCCGCCGGATATGCAGGATATGGCCGTCAAAGATTTTCTCGCTGGATAAAGTCTTTTCTGTCAGCTCCATGTTATGGTTCTCCTTCCTCAGATACGGGGTCCCCCTCCGGGGCGGCTTCCTCCGGAGTCCCCTCCAGATCGGCGGGGGTGAGGGAATCGGTGTAGATGCCGCTGACGCCGCCGTCCAGCAGGGACCGGGCGGCCTCCGGGTCGTTGACCGTGTGGACGTATACCGTGATGCCGTACTCCTCCGCCGCGGGGGCGAAGCTCTCCCGCCACCAGCGGTCCCACATGGTGATGCCGCCGATGCCGTTCTCCGCGCAGAAGACGGCCTTCTCCCGGAAATCCGACTCCGTGGTGGAAAAGCCTTCGCTGTAGAGGGTGTAGATATAGCTGCTAAAGTGGTGGATGCCGTCCACCACCTTGAACATGAGGGGATCATAGACCTGGATAATCATCCGGTCGAAGAGGTAGCTGAGCCCCAGCTCCTCCGCGTCCCGGAGCATGGACCGGAACTGCAGGGTGACCACCTCCGCGTCAGTAAACTTGGTGTCGGTAATGACGCAGATGTCCGGATATTCCTCCATCAGCAGCAACAGGTCCCGGAAGGACAGGGGCGTGTACTTTCTCAGAATGGGCCGGGAGAGGAATTCCTTCATGGTGGGGATGCTGATTTCGCTGATGCCGGACTGCCAGCCCGCCCGCCAGTCGTGGCGCAGGACCACCTGCTGGTCCGCCGTCAGCCGCAGGTCCACCTCAAAGACCCGCACCCCCTGCCCGTACTGGGCCTGAAAGCCCTCCAGGCAGTTGAGGGTGGTGATGCCGTCCACCTCCCCCATGCCGTGGGTGATCAGCCGGGCGTCCGCCAGGATCTCCCAGGCGGTCCGCTCGCCCGCCGGCTTTTCCTTTTCCGCCGGCTGTTCCGGCTCGGCGGGCGGGGCGGGGGCGGACACAGGGACGGAATCGCCCGCCGCCTCCTGCGGCGGAGGGGCCTCTTCCGCCGGAGCGGGGCGGGTTTGGACGAGAAGCGTCAGCAGGCCGAGCACGCAGAGCAGCGAGACCGCCAGCAGGGTGGAGAGGGTATAGACCAGGTTTGTGGATTTCCCGTATTTTTTGTACTGCGCCATAGGGGACCTCTCTGGATAAGATTTCGTGGATGGATTTCCGCACGTCCTTCCTGACTATAGCAATCTTCAAAAAAGCTAACAATAAGCGGAAGCGGCAAACCAATGCAGGCAATCCAACTGCGAAACAGAA
>VSNB01000317.1 GCA_009774055.1 Clostridiales bacterium | reverse complement strand
CGTGGTCTTGGTGACCACTACCCCCCCCCGCACGTTGTGTCCCCCCCCCCCTGCGGGCGGCGGCCCGGGCGGGGCGGACTCCAGCTCGGCCCCCAGGGCCGGGAACCGCTCGTTCAGCTGCTCCGCCAGCTGCTCCGCGATGTCCTGCAGCTCCGGGGCCGCGCCCCCCTGCCCCGCGCGGATGGACTGGATCAGGCTCACCAGCTCCCTGGCGTTGAGGGTGCAGTAAAAGTTGCTGCAGAAGGCGTAGGGAAGCAGAAACCGGGCGTCCTCCTTGGGGACGTCCGCGTCCAGCAGCCGCTGGTAGGCGGCGAAAAGGCCGTCCATATAGCTTTTATACCCTGCCAGGGCCTTCCCCTCCAGCTCGGGAGGAATGTAGTACCCCAGCCCGCTGAAATCCACGTACCGCCGGGACTTCACGGTGAAGGAGGCCAGGCGGCGTTCGATAAAATACTGCTCCACGTACACCGACACATTCTGCAGGGCGATGGAGAACACCGCGTGTTCGATCACAGACCGATGGCCGGAGCGGAGGACCTTGCCGATCAGGTCCTGGTTCCTTGGGTTGCCCTGGGCTTTTTCAAAGAGGGCGAGGGCATCCCCCTGGGTGGTGGAAATCCGGGCCGCGCTGGCGCAGACCTCCTCGCCGGCGGCGCTCCAGCTGACGATTTTTGCCTGGGATTGTGTGAGCATAGCGGTATACCTCCGTTGTTGGTTTTTGTCTGCCCTATTCTACCGGATATCCCTGCTGAATGCAAGATCGTATTTACCGGCCGGTGACCTCCCCCGTCTCGCAGTCCACGTAATAGGTATAGGTGTCCGTCCGGATCTCCCAGACGGGCAGCAGCCTGGGGGTGGAGGCCCCGCGGAGCTGATAGACGCACCGGACGTCCCGCACCTCGCTGCACACCGCCCCCGAGGCGTTGCGGTGGTCCAGGAACTTCATCAGCGCCGTGACGCAGGTCATCCGCGCCCCCGGCTCGGGGACAGCGCCTTCCATGCTGACGTGTGCGCCGGACACGGAGGTCAGACGCCCCCCCTCAAAATGCATTTCCACGCCGCAGTTGGCGACGCTGACCTCCCCCGCCAGCTGGATGGCGGAAGCCACGCCTCTGCCGTTTTCCATCTGGCACGAAGGCGTTTCATAGCCGAAACGGCGGCAGAACTCCTCCGCGAACCCCTCAATGTCCTCCACCGGCAGGTCCAGCCGGGTGCCGTAAAAACTGCCGCCGGACCGGAACTGGATGACGCCGTGCTCCGCCTCATAGCTGTAGATCCCGCCGCCCTGGCTGGCGGCAGCAGGTTCACCGCCCAGCAGGGCGGCAGCGATGGCCCGCTCCGTCTCCGCATGGCGGGAGGGCGTCAGGGCCCCCAGGGACTGCCGGGAGAGATCCAGGTCCTCCCCCAGCGCCAGCTGGCTGGCCCGGTACAGCTCCCGCAGCCGGTCCTCGGCCCGCCGCTCCGCCCGCAGGGCCTGCAGCTCCTGAAAGCCCACCGTCAGCAGGAGGCAGCCGTTGAGCAGCAACAGAATCACAATGGCGATATTTTTCAGCCGGTACGTCTCCATAGGCGGCCTCCCTTCTCATGTTATCGCAGCCACTGGGCGGACAGCCGCCCCGTACCGTCGTCCTCATAGCCCACCGACAGCCCGGACCCCGGACGCTCCGCGGCGATGGCCTGGGCCATGGAGGCAGGCAGCAGGGCGGCAGGCTCCTCCTCCGCCGCCCCGTAGGACCGGCAGCGGTAAGCGAAGGAGGCTACGCCGCCGTTCTGGTAGGAAACCGTCAGCGCGTCCTCCTCATCGGAGAAAAAGATGGGAATCCCCTCCGCCTGATAGCGGAAGCGGAGGGTATACCCTCCCTCCGCCGCCTCCACCGCCTGCAGATACAGGGGGGAAGCGCCGGTTCCCTCCGTCAGGTCCGCCGCCAGCCGCCACGCGGCGGCCAGCGTCTCCCGCAGCCCCCGGCCGGAAGCCCTGTACAGCGCGCTCCCGCCCCGGCTGATGAGTGTCACGCCGCCGTCCGGGGTAATCCGCAGGGTCCGGGAGGACTCCTCCACCACCTCCGCGCCGCCGCTCTCGGTGTAGCGGGAGAGGGTGTGGGCGTTGAGCCCCAGGGCGGTCAGCAGATTGTACACCGAGTACCCGGCGGGCAGCTCCGCCAGGAGGTCCGGCGGCGCGAGAGCCTCCGCCGTCAGCACGGTATAGGGCGCAACGCCCTCCGACGCCGTCTCATAGGAAAAATACCCCCCATTGGGGGAAAAGCTTTCGCACAGGGTCCGCACCGCCGAAGCGGGCAGGGCCGTATCATAGCGGAAAATGTCCCCCTGTCCGTCCAGCAGGAACAGCTGGGCGGCGTCCGCCTCCCCGATGGTCAGGGCCATGGCCCGCAGGAGCTGGTCAAAGCCAACGGCCCGCTCCCCCAGCCATGCCGCCGCGGCCTCCAGGGGCAGCTGGCCGGCCGTCAGCTCCAGGTAAAGCCCCGGCCCCTCCAAAGCCCTCCGGAACACGTCGTCCGACACCCGCTCCGCCGTACTGGCGGAGCCCAGGGCCTCCCCGAACTGGGGCGTGATCTGCTGCAGACTGGTATCGTCCGCGCTGACGCAGAGGCGTCCATAGCGGCCGTACTGGCTGTCCCCGGTGACCATCAGATTCATGGAGGGAAACATGGCGGCAGGCAGGACCTCCTCCTCCTGTCCTCCGGGGGATGCCTCCGGGGAGAACAGGGCCGGCACTTGGCCGGGCAGACGGATCTCCCGCAGCATGGGCAGGCGGGCCAGCAAAAACAGAGCGGACAGTGTCAGCAGAATCAGGCACACGTTCTGCACCCCGCCGCGCAGCCGCTTGTTCTTCATACTGCCCCCTCCTCCTTCTGCCGGATGGGCAGGACGATCCGCACGGTGGTGCCGGGGCCGTCGTGGGAGGCCAGGGCGATGGTGCCGTGATGGCGCAGGACGATCTCCCGGGCGATGGAGAGGCCCAGGCCGGTGCCGCCGCTCTCCCGGGACCGGGCCTTGTCCACCCGGTAGAAGCGGTCAAATATCCGCTCCCGGTCCTTCTGGGGGATGCCGATACCGGTGTCGGACACCTCGATCCACACGTTTCTGCCCCGGCCCCCCCCCTCCCCCCTGATAACGCCGCCCACGGGG
>VSNB01000316.1 GCA_009774055.1 Clostridiales bacterium | reverse complement strand
CGCGGCGGCGCCAAAAAACCCCTTTCTGGCTTTTACCCGGGGCAAGGGGGCTGCCTTTGCCCAGGATAACAGCCAGATCGTGTTTTTTGGCAGCGGCAGCTCAATTCCCGCGGTAGATGGCGAGGAAGACTTTTCCATCCACGGGAGCATCGCCGTGGATGGCAGCGGTCTGAAACTCACAAAACCGTCCGACTATGAAATGGAAGAAATGCAGAGCAGCGTCAGCCGGTTGTTTTTCCCGCAGGCCTTTACCAAGGCTGATGGAACGCTGCTTTGGATCGACCGGGCAACGGGCAGCGCCAATACGCTCTCCTTCTCCGCCAGCGGTGAGGGCAAAGACGGCGTGTACGGCTCGGAGCAGGGGAACTATGTGGCAACCGCCGTTCTGGGCAGCAATTTGACTGTTCGCGTCTATGATGTGGCCTCCGGCGCATTGGTTGCCACCGAAGTGATTGAGAACTCTGACCCCACATATTTCTATCGCGTCCCCAGGATTTACCTTTTAGACGGGGCTAAAACTGCCGTAGTTGTTCTTGGAGGTAGTATCAGCGAAGTTGATACGCTGGTATCTACATTTGAGTTTGGAGCATAACATGGAGATCACATTTGAAAGCGTATCGAAGCAATACAAAAGAAAGTATGCGCTGAAAAATTTTACCGCCATCTTGCGTGAGGGCGTGTATGGCCTGCTGGGTGAAAACGGGGCCGGAAAAACCACGCTTATCAATACCTTTGTGGGCATCCTGCGGGGGGACAGCGGCACGATCCGGGTAGACGGCCAGGATGTGAGGACGCTGGGTAAAGCGTTCCTGTCCCAAATCGGCTATATGCCGCAGTATCCTATCTTCTATCGGGATTTTACCGTCAAGGATTTTCTGCTCTATATGTGTGCGCTGAAAGACATTCCCACCCATGAAGCGCACGATCGGGTTTCGGAGCTGCTTGCCACGGTGAACCTGGCGGACGCGCAGGACAAGAAAATCGGCGCGCTCTCCGGCGGTATGCGCCAGCGCGTCGGCATCGTACAGGCTATGCTGTCCGACCCGAAGATTTTGATTCTGGACGAGCCTACCGCCGGTCTTGACCCCAGCGAGAGGATACGGTTTCGCAATCTGATCTCCCGGTTTGCCCAGGGCCGGACGATCCTGCTGGCAACCCACATCGTTTCCGATGTTGAGTGCATCGCGCGGGAAATCCTGCTGCTGAAACAGGGGACGCTGCTCATGCAGGGAACACCCGCCGCGCTGGAGCAGAACATTGAGGGCAAGGTGTGGAATGTAACCGCCGGGGCCGAGGATGCCGCGCTGCTGACCGATATGTACTGCGTCAGCAACATGAAGCAGGAGGACGGACAGTTTACCCTCCGCATTGTTGAGGATGGATGCCCGATCAAGACCGCAAAGCCTGTCCAGCCCAATCTGGAGGATGTGTTCTTGTACTATTGCAGGGGGGAGCGCCATGGTACGTCTGATACGGTATGAGTTTATTAAGCAGTTCTGTAAACGCTCCATCCTGATGCTCTTTGTGGCGTTCAGCCTCGCCAACCTGTGCAAAATCTATGGCGAATACAAATCCTACTCCTATCTGACAGACGGGAACGGAGAGCGGAGCTGGCACACGCACCATTGGCAGCTTTATGAGGGGTACCGGGGAGAGATCATCCCGGAGAAGATTGAACGCCTGCTTGCGGTTTATCAGCCTCTTGTGGAGGCCACGTCAGATATGACCGCAAGCACAGCCACCGATGACCCCAACACGATGACCGGAAACCTGTATAGCGACAGGAACCTGCTGGACAAGTATTTTGTGCAGCCTATGCAGTATTTCTATGAGTACAGCGGCCTGTCGGAGCAAGTGGCAGATAGAGCGCGGCAAAGCGCCGCGCTCTATGGGGAACGGGGAGCGGTCTATCAGCAGCGGGAGTGCGGCGCGATCTATAACCTTTACGCTGGCCGGACCATCCCCGCCTTTGCCTACCGGGAAATGTGCAATTACTATCTGAATTATGATTTTTCCATTGTCCTGACCCTCCTGCTCTGTCTCTATGGGATCATCGGAACCTTTGTGGGCGAACAGGAAACGCAGATGGATATGCTGCTGCTGGTAAGTCCCAACGGCGGCAGAAAAACAGCCCTGGCGAAAATCCTTGCGGCCACCCTGTTTCTGCTCCTGACCTCGCTGTGGTTTTCTCTCCTTGACCTGATTGGCTTTGCGGCATCTTTTCAGACCTTCGAAGGGCTGGCCCTGCCGGTGTTCGCAATTCCGAACTTTGCGGAGGCATCCGTCAATCTCAGCATTTTTTGGTATGTCCTCTTGTCTGCGGCGCTCAAATGCGCTGGCGCATGGGTGATGGGGATGATCTGGCTGTTGGTTTCGATGTTCTGGAAAAATGCCCTGCTCCCCTTTGTCATCAATTTCGCACTCTGTATGGCGCTGATCGTCAGCGGAGCCGCCTGCGCCTACTCCAATTTCTTCTGGACAAAGGTGCTGAACCCTTATTCTCTGCTGACAAACCGCGTTCTCCTGGGCAAAACAGAGTTTGTAAACCTGGATGGATTCCCCGTCCTGACCTGGCAGGCCGCAATATGGTTTGCTCTGATTGCGGGCCTTGCGGCTGCTGCTATGATTTATTTTCTGTCAGCGGAAAACTGTCACCGCTGTGTTCGGAGGGCAAAATGAATGTTTTCTCTTATGAATGGAAAAAACTGATGGTCATGCAGCGGGGCCTGCTCTATATCCTGGCCGCGCTCCTGGTCAGTACAGTCTGGTTGGCCGCAGCCGACAGCCCGCAGAACAGCGCGATGGAAGAATACCGTGAGGAATACGAGTGGTATCTGGAGCAACTGGACGGGGCGTATACAGAGGAAAAGGCCGCTTGGCTGGAGCAGGAGGCCCGGGCCATTACGGAGGCCCGCTACACCCGCTCTCAATCCCAGGAAAGCTATTACAGCGGCCAGATCACAGAGGAACAGTATGAGCGGCAGATCGCAGAGGTCAACACTGTATTGGCCCATGAGCATGGCTTTGAAGCCGCGTATCAGCAATATTTATATATCTGCGAGAACACCGGCAATCGTTGCTTTCTGAACACAAACGGCTGGGCGGGGCTGTTTTCCGCCCAAACGCTGGACTTCCCGCTGTTCCTTGTCATTTTGATTTTGGCAGC
>VSNB01000315.1 GCA_009774055.1 Clostridiales bacterium | reverse complement strand
GCCTGTAATGGCCGTCCGACAAAAGCCGTGGATATTCCTGAAAGATGCGGTCAAAAAGCTCCATGAACGAGACGATCTCGCCATCCAGGGAACAGAGTACATTCTCCTCGGTGCTGGGGGCTTTGTCCCGCTCCATCTCAGCCGATATTTCCGCGATCCTCTGCATCTCGGCCTTCCTGGAAGTGGTCGGCGGGGCTTTGTGGTAGGCAGGCCGGGGCTTTTTGCCTTTATCATCCTTGGATTTCTTCAAATCGGCGGCCAGTCTGAGGCGCTCTTCCGGGTCAGCTTTTGCAACAGCGGCTACTGCCGATGCTGTCGGCTTGATTGTGCCTGTGAGTATTTCCTGCTTGATACCGGGCAGGGCTTCTTCGGCGGCATCCACACCTTTAGCAAAAGTCCCGGCCTCCCTCACATAACTTGCGGAAGTGTTTGTCTCTTTTGCAATGCGGGATTGTGTAACATGGCGGCTATTCTGGTGCGGACATTTTTTGTCCGCACCACTTTCATCAGATGCAGTATGCTGGTTTCCATGAAAGGCATCCGCCTGTTTCTCTGCCTCATACCGCTGCCCGATCAGATATTTCTTCTGCTGGGGCGTCAGGTTGCGCCTGCCGAGCTGGTTCTTGCATATCCACGAAAGGGCTTCATAGCGGTTGGCAAAGGACAGCTTGTGGACTGCGTAGGTCAGCTCCGGGTGCTTCTGGATGATCTCATAGCGGTTATGGCCGTCCAGGATTGTGCCGTCCCAGACGATGAGCGGCGAAAAGACCGCCCCGTCCGACAGGATGTTCTCCTCCAAAAGGGTGAACTCGTCCTCCGTCAGCGGCGGTATCTTGTCCCGGAACTCCGGGTCGATGATGAGCCTGTCCATCAGGACACCTCCGTTCCCGCAATGGGCGCGTAGTCCTTATCAAGCCCGACACTCACCAGGAGGGCGGCGTTGACCCGCCTCATCTGCTCCCCGGTGAGCCTGCCCACATAGCTCTGCACCCGCCGCTTGTCGATGGTGCGGATGACCTCCGACATAAACAGGGACGGCGCAAGCCCCTGGGCATCATCCAGCACCACATGGGTCGGCTGCTTGGGTTTCTTAAAGGTCCTTCTGGTCACGGCGATCACAATGATGGTCGGGGAGTGGTAATTGCCCGTGTCGTTCTGGATGACCAGCACCGGGCGGATGCCGCCCTGCTCATGGCCGGTCACCGGGTCCAGGTCGGCGTAGTAGACCTCGCCGCGGTGGAAATCGTGAAAATTACGATCCATATGGATACCTCCTTCTTCTGGTATGTAAAGGAGCGGCCCAGCGCGGCAAATGCCGTCTCCAGACCGCCCCTCAAAGTTTCATAAAGCGTGTTTTTGATCCCTATTTGTCCCCGACACCCCGGAATCACGGGAATCATCAGGCTCGTCAGCTTGCGAAGCTGCTCTCATAGGCGTCTAACCTCCCCGCCTTCATTGTGGCCGGGCCGCGAGTTACGGAAGTATCATGATCGCTGTCTGTTGTCATCGCCAAACCAAGAGCAACTTGGCATTTTCAGTCGGATGGATCGCTCCCCCCAAAACCGGGGATCGTGGCGCTCCGCTGTGCAGGCTATTCCAGACAGTAACGTGGTCTTGTCTCCAAGACTTCCTGATGACTGCGTATTCAGTTTTCAAAGTCCACATCAGCGGGTCGCCCCGGCTGATGGTTTAAGTTTAGAGGAAAACGGGCAGTATTCTTATGGCGCAGGAGTACCAGCCGCCGGTCTTGTTACGACCAGTCACATATCCTCCCGCAGAGCCGCCAGGGTTTGAATAACGGCATCCAATCGCGCCCTTACCTCGCTGTCCGAGACCTTACCAAGCACCAGATAATCGAGGCTGGCGTTGAAAAAAGCGGCAAAGTCGATCAGAATATCCAGCGAACAGCCACGCTTGCCGGTCTCGATCTTCGCCAGATGGACGGTGCTGACATTCAGCCGCTCCGCCAACTGTTCCTGCGTCAGCCCCTTTTCCCTGCGGAGCTTCTGGATGCGTCTGCCAGTCTCCAAAGTGTCATAGCTCATAAAAAGTCCTTTCCCGGACACAGCGGAGAAGGACTTTTTGCATGGTTCCGACTGTTTCCCTGCCGTGTTCGCCGGCCTGGGACAGCATTTTGGCAAAGGGAACTCTGACACCCCCTTATGTAGGAAAAAAGCGGGGCCATGTGCGGAAATGCACATAGCCCCGTGAACGCCTGACAGCACAGGAGAGCATGGCATTTCCTACGGTCGGCCCACCTATCCGCCCTTATCCGGCGTTGATGGACTGCCATATGAGATACCCTTGCCCTAATGCATATCAGGCACGATATTTTTTGTGGATAGGCCATGAAGCCCGTCCTTATGTGCCTATTCTATCTGGCGGTCTCCTGAAAGGACAGGCCAGACAATGGCGCTTTTAACAACGCATAAGTTTAGGAAAATCGCCGTTATCCCGGCTTTCATACTCTGTATCCCTGCTCTCGGCTGACGCTCAAACAGATCATCAGGCGGGATTATGGGCATGAGATGGTGACATATCATGGCACCTGCTATCCTCAAAAAATTTCTGGCAGAGTGTCCTTAACCGCCAGAAAAGGAAAAAGCGCCCACCACACGGTGAGCGCATCAAGCGAAGTATCGTATTCGGCTTTATCTTTTTAGGTGATCCGGCACGATGATCTCTCCAACCGGGATCTCCCGCAATTCCTTTTTCATCGTATGGGTAAATCGGATAGTCCCGGCAGTACCACCCTTTTCCCGACCATCGTAGACGGCGATCACCCGGTCGGAGTGTTCCACCATATAGCGGTTGCGGTGGGAGTAAACGCTGGGCTGGTATTCCTCCCGGATGACAACAACATCCGTGCAAGCCTCCAGCATATCATAGGTCCACTTCTTTTGCCGCAGATTGTCAAGCCGCTTCTGGTAGGGGATCACGGCCACAAGCTCCAGCGCCGGGTTTGACTTCTGCATTTCCAGCACGATCTCGGCAAAATACTGGTCCACGCCTTCGGCAAAGCCGCTCATAAAGCAAGTAAAGCCGTCAGCGACCGCCTTCTCGATCGCCTTCCGCAGAGCCGCCTTTATGCGGTTGATCTCCTTTTGGGGCAAATCCCTGTGTCCTGTGACACAACAAGTCTTTTTCTGCATCTGTCTTTCCTCCGT
>VSNB01000314.1 GCA_009774055.1 Clostridiales bacterium | reverse complement strand
ACTCTTTATTTCTGCCCAGATGCTTACTTTTGCTCTCATCGCCATCCTCATTAGAAGATTTTAAACAGGCTCTAAGATTTTGCAACAGCCACATCGAGTGGCTGTGCAAAATTAAATTGTGAATGACCACTCGATGTGGTCATTCACAATCTATGGCGGCAAACTCCTGCGGAGGGCTTTTTCTGCGGCTGGGACTTGACAAACGGGACGGCAGGGATTATAATCCGTGTTATATAACATCTGTTATAGAAAGGAGGAGCCTATGCCGCCAAGAGGAAAAATCACCCGGGACAGCATCGCGGAGGCCGCTTTCCGGATCGCCAGGGCCCGGGGGGCGGAGTGCGTCAACGCCCGCAGCGTGGCGGAGGAGCTGCACTGCTCCACCCAGCCGGTGCTGTACCATTTCGCCACTGTGGAGGAGGTCCGGCAGGCTGCCTACCACCGGGCGGACCGGTTCCACAGCGTGTACCTCATGACCATCCCGGAGGACGCGGCGGAGCCCATGCTGGAGATCGGGCTGAATTACATCCGGTTCGCCATCGAGGAGCCCCATCTGTTCCGCTTCCTGTTTCAGTCCGGCTTTGCTGTGGAGAGAAGCCTGCCGGAAATGGTGGATTCCGACGAGCTGAAGCCCGTCCTGGGCTTCATGGGGGAGGCCATGGGACTGGGGCCGGAACAGACCCGGGAAGTCTTCCTGACGCTGGCCCTGCTGGTCCACGGGTACGCCAGTCTGATCGCCAGCGGCGGACTGGTTTACGATGAAAAGGCCGTCGCCGCCCATCTGGAGCGGGCCTGCCGGGGCGCGGCGCTGGCGATGGAGGAGGAAACGAAATGAAAAAGCTGTATGAGAAAAACGAGCTTGGGTTCGCGCTTTTGTGGATCGGCGTATACTGCGCCGCCGGCGTCCCCCTCCGGGGGGCCTTCGGGGACGAGAGCCCGGTGATGCTGCTGGGGCTGGCCGTGATCGCGGGCGGCATCCTGGCGTTTGTGAAAGCATGCCGCCTGGAGAAGAAATACGGCCTGGTGAAATGGCGCGGGAAGGCGGCGGACTACCTGTTTTTCCTCCCCCTGCTGGTCCTGACGACGGGCAACCTCTGGGGCGGCGTGAGAATGGCCTACGGCGGGGCGGCGCAGGTATACGCGGTGTTGTCCATGCTATTGGTGGGTTTTATCGAGGAGTTGATCTTCCGGGGGTTCCTGTTCCGGGCCCTTCTGGAGCAGGAGGCCCCGCCCGTTGCTGTTACCATCTCGGCGGTGACCTTCGGCGTGGGGCATATCGTCAACCTCCTGACGGGGCGGGGCGGCCTGGAGACGCTGGTCCAGGTGGTGTTCGCCGCCGCCTGGGGCTTCCTCTTCACGTTTGTGTTCTATAAGTCCGGGAGCCTGCTGGTGTGCATCGCCGCCCACGGCCTGGTGGACGTCTTTGCCAAGTTCGCGGCGGCGGACGGCGGTTCCGGGTACGGCTATATAACGGCGACGGTTCTGACGGCGGTCCTGTACTGCGCCTATCTGAGCCGGAAGCCCGCCGCTTTGCAGCCGGAGGCCGGGAAACAGGCGTGACAATCAAACTAACGGGGCGGGAAACGCAAGTTTCCCGCCCCGTTTCGTTATTCCTTCTCCTCTCCGGAGGCGCCGTCCTCCGGCGTCTCCGTCTGGTCCGCTTCCTCCGCCGCCGCAGGGCGCAGGGGCACGTCCATCAGGTCCTTTAAATCCTCCACGGTGATGGTGGAGATGTCCTCGTCGGTGGGGCTCTCCAGCCCCGCCACCCGGTCGGCCTGGGCGGCGACGATCTTCTCGAAGAGGTTGCGCACGTCCCGGGCGTTGCCGAAGCTGCCGTCCCGGTCCTCGTAGAGCTCCTGGAGGTGGTCCTTCACCGCCGCCTCGGCGGCTTCATCCAGGCGGTAGTCGTTGCGCTTCACCCGGCCCTGGAAGATTTCGAAGAGCTGGTCCCCGTTGTAGTCCTCGAAGTAGAGGTACTTGTTGAACCGGGACTTGAGGCCGGGGTTGGAGTCGATAAACCGGGGCATCAGGGTGGCGTAGCCCGCCACGATGACCACGAAGTCGTCCCGGTGGTCCTCCATGGCCTTGAGGATGGTGTCGATGGCCTCCTGGCCGAAATCCTTGTCGGCGTTCTCCGGGGCGAGGGTGTATGCCTCGTCGATGAACAGCACGCCGCCCAGGGCCTTGTCGACGACCTCCTTGGTCTTAATGGCGGTCTGGCCCACGTAGCCAGCCACCAGGCCGGAGCGGTCCACCTCCACCATGTGGCCCTTGGAGAGGATGCCCAGGGCGCTGTAGACCTTGCCCACAATGCGGGCCACGGTGGTTTTGCCGGTGCCGGGGTTGCCGGAGAAGACCAGGTGGAAGCTCATGTCCGGGGTCTTCATCCCCCGCTCCTGGCGCAGCTTCCGGACCTTCACCAGGTTCACCAGGCTCTCCACGTCCTTTTTCACCATGTCCAGGCCGATGAGCTCGTCCAGGGGCTTCATGGCCTCCTCCAGGGTAGGCCGGGGCGCCTCCTGCTCCGCCTCCGGCGCGGTCTGGCTGCCGGAAGGGGACGCCTCCGGCTTCACGGGCTCCGCCGGCCCGCCGGCCACCGGCAGGGGGGCCATAGGGTCGCCGGGGACGGGGGGCTTTGCAGGCGCGCCGAAGAAGTCGTCATAGAGGCCCCGGGTGCGGCTGTCCCGGCTGAGGACCTTGCTGAACTCGTCCATGATGTCGTTGAGCTCCTGTCCGGCGTCCTTTGGGGGAGTCTGGGCCTTGGGGGACAGGTAGTCGTCCGGCCCGGGGGTAGCGGGGGCGGCGGGGACGCCGGCCTGGTCGCAGCAGTCCGTCAGCTGGTCGTAGAGCATGGTGATCCGGCGGCTCTCGGCGAAGGAGAAGGAGCCGTCGTAGGCGGCGCAGAGCATGAGGAGGTTTTTCTGCACCTCGGCGAAGGTGCGGCTGTAAGTGGTCCCGGCGAGGGCGTCGGCCTGGGCGGTTTTCTGGAAGAACTCCGGCACGCCCACGGTGTAGTGGGGGTTGGCCTGGTAGTAGGAGATTGCCTTTTCGAATTGGGCGGGGGAGAACTTCACCTGGCGGTCGGTGTAGATCTGGTTGATGCCGGCCACGTCGCCGCCCCGGCCGCCGGGGGCGGCGCCCCCCGCCGCCCACAGGCAGAGGGTGCAGGCCCGGAAGTAGGTATCCACCTCCTGGGCGGTGACGCTTAATTCCGTGGGGAGGCTCTGGCAGCAGTGGCCGCCGG
>VSNB01000313.1 GCA_009774055.1 Clostridiales bacterium | reverse complement strand
GCGGCCCTGGATGCTGCCGCATAAGTTCCGCAAATCTTTGAGTTGAATGTGTCAACTGATATTGACAAGATCAAAATATCATCTTGAAAATCAACTATACCACACCAAAGCAAGCCGAGACCATGTGTCCTACTTGGACATATTCATGAAAGGAGCACATCATGAGCAATGAAGAAAAGATAAACGGAGGGCATTATGGATATCCGTTATTCCAAGCAGGCTCTTAAATTCCTTGCAAAGCAAGAGGAATCCGTGCGCGTCCGGATTAAAGCAGCGCTTGAAAAGCTGCCGTCCGGTGATGTGAAGAAACTGACCGGACAGCCGTATTACCGGCTGCGTGTCGGTGATTTCCGCATACTGTTTACCCGCGATGGTCATATTATTGAAGTATCAAAAATTGACAATCGAGGGCAGGTCTACCGCTAAAGGAGGTATTAAGGGTATGAGTGAAGTAAAAGCACGTCTGATTGGTGCAATCACGGTAATGGATGAGGCCGGAGCGCGGCATCTGTGGGAGATCGTGAAAAACTTGTATGCTTCTGACGGTTGGGATGTCGTTATGGAAGAATCTCCAGACGAAATCGATCTGCAAATGATTCGCGAGGCACAGGCCGATCCGGATTGTTCTGTTTTTGCCTCTGACGAAGAGGTCCGGGCGGCTCTTGGTTGACGCATTTCCCGCTTAACGATCTGAAAATAAAAACCGCCCCCGGCGCTACCAACACCGGGGGCGGCAAAGAGGGCAGAAGTCTTGGCGGACCGTCTGCCCTCTCATCATAACAGAATATGGGAGGAAAATCAACCATGAAAAAGAAGTTGCCAACTCCGCAGAAGCTACCCAGCGGCATGTGGCGGTGCCAGATCTGGTAGACGGCCAGCGGATCAGCGTTGTGGATGAAGCCCCGGCAGTGGCCCAGGCCAAAGTGGTCGCCATGCGCGCCGGCCTGATCGACAAAAAGAAGACCGGTCCCTCCATGACGGTGGGCCAAGCCATAGACCGGTATATCGAAAGCAAAGATGCGGTATTGTCGCCGTCCACGATCCGGGGGTATAAGAGCCTGCGGAAGAATGTGTTCCTGCCCATACAGGACATATCGCTCCACGCTTTAACGCAGGATGCCGTCCAGCGGTTTATTAACGCTTTGGCAAAGGATCATTCCCCTAAGTATATCGCCAACACGCATGGACTCTTGAGCGCGGCGGTAACCGCCTACAGGCCGGACATGATCCTGGGGACCACCCTCCCACAGAAGGAGAAAAAGGAGATCAATATTCCCACGATGGAGGAAATACAGTTTTTGGCGGGAAAAGCCGAGGGCACAAAGTTTGAACTTCCGTTTCTGTTGGCAGCGTGGATGGGACTGCGCACATCCGAAATTCGAGGTCTGACGTGGGATTGTATTCATGGGAATATCCTGCATATCAAGCAGGCGATCGTGGAGGGCGAAGACGGCCCAGTGCTAAAGTCGACTAAATCCTACAGCGGTAATCGGAAGATCAGGATCCCGCCGTACATACTGGAGCTGATCGACCAACAGCCGCACCGGGATGAATACATCGTTCATTACACCCGCAACGCCCTATACAACCATCTGCGCCGCATGTGTGAACGATATGGCCTTCCTCACTATCGGTTTCATGATCTGCGGCACCCAAATGTCAAGCCCAGGACACAAACTTTTTCAATCTTTTTTGAAATTTTTCAAAGCCGCACTTTACGCTCCTGCCTGGGGGAGTTTTTTACTCCGTACAAAAGTCTTTCATCTTCCAGACGATTTCTACCTGATTATTCGGATAGACATACACCCGGTCAATCAGCGTGTCCGCCAGCCCAGCCGTCAGGCCACCGGCACCGACTACCTCCCGCGCCAGTTCTGTCCTGGCGCTTTTCGTTTTTTCATCCATCTCCATTTGCGCGGTCTGCGCTTTCAGATTGGAGTGGATTTCCCGGAGCCGGTCAAGTTCGCTGTCAACAGCAGCCTTTTGGATTTTGTAGTCCTCCATGGTGATCTGCTTCAAAATGAGCTGTTCATACAGTACCCGCTTCTGATCCAGGTAGCCCTCGATCTGCTTGTCATACTCGGCCTGCTTCGCAAGCTGAATATCCAACTGCCCAGCGTTGGCGAGGTCAGCCACATTCAAAATGACCTGTGCCTGTTTGGAAAGAATCTCGTATAGCATCCTTTCCAGTTCTGCCTCCACAACCGTCAAACCGTGGCAGGGAGCGGCTTCATTCACTTTGCTGTGCCGACACAGAAAATAGTGATTTCTGTTTGCCGTCCGTGGCATAGCGTGGCGGCAGCATCCGCAGAACACCTTGCCCCGCAGGGGATAGGCTCTGGCATTTTTCTTCGGACACTTGAATCGGGGCCGCTGGGCTTGTACCTGATCGAATAGCTCCTTGCTGATGATGGCGGGATGATGGTCAGGAATTTTGATCCACTGGCTTTCATCCTTCATCCGTACCCGGTGGCCTCCTACCTCTGTCACTTCCCGCTTGCCTATGATGTAGGTGCCGGTATAGCGTTCATCCTCCAGTATGTGAATTACAGAGGATTCCTGCCAAATTCCGTAACACCGGGAAATGTCGTGACCATTGTACCCATGAGCCGCTTTGTACTCGGCAGGGGTAGAGATATGGCGCTCAAACAGGACTTTGACGATTTCATTCGGAGTGCGCCCGTCCCGTGCCAATTCAAAGATCAGCCGGACATTGGGCGCGGTTTCCTCGTTCGGCTCCATGCGGCCATTCCCGCCCTTCTGGTAGCCGTAAGGACAGGTCTTACTCTGATACTCGCCGCGCCGGAATTTCACATATTTGGCGCTTTTGTACTTGATGGACAGGTCCCGGCTATAAAACTCGCTGACCAGATATTTGAACGCCACATTGATGCCGCCCGTGTCGCCATGGAGGTTGTCGCTGTCAAAGTTATCATTGATAGAGATAAACCGGATACCGTACAGAGGGAAAACCATTTCCATAAAATATCCCACTTCAATGCTGTTGCGCCCGAACCGGGTGAAGTCTCCTTGTGTCAACTAAACACGAAAATTTTTACGAATGCCAGAGGCGGCCAACAGGTCTTTTCCAGACCGCCTCCGGCATCCGCTTTATGCAGAAAGAAACATCACACCACAGTTTGCTTTGCCAGCAGGAACTGTCCCACTCCCAATTGCCCTGTACTGTCGGGTTCTGCAGGTGAGCCGTCAGGGTTTTTACCGGCATCTCTCCCGGCGGGAGCGGCCCT
>VSNB01000312.1 GCA_009774055.1 Clostridiales bacterium | reverse complement strand
CTGCTGCCGCCGCCGAAGAGGCGGTTGAGGAAGGGGAAGGTGGCGGTCTTGCCGTCCTCGCTGCCGTCCTCCTCGTCCTCCTTGGGGATCAGGCCCTCCATGGACTCCGCGCCGCCGAAGGCGCTCATCATTTCGTCGTTGATCATATCCAGGTCCTCGTCAGTGATGCCCATACGGCGCATCATCTCTCCCACCTGGGGCAGGCCGATCTCCTTGGCGCATTTCAGGCACAGGCCCTCATTGACCGGCTGACCGTTCTCAATTTTAGAAATGAAAACCACGGCTACCCGTTTCTTACATCTTGTACACAGGGTCGGTTGCATAAGCTTCTACCTCCATAGCCTCTCCCGCAGGAGGGCATACGATTTGTATTGTATCCGTTATATCAGATGATTGCAAGACGTGCATGAACAATTTGAAAATTTTCAGCGGCTGGGAATCATTTTTCACCCGATAAGACCGCCGGTCCACTGGCTCAGCAGCCCCATCGCCCGGGATCCCTCCGCCATTTCCGGCGTAATAACTCCGGTCTGCCGGAGCGCCCAGACAACCAGACACACCAGCAGCAGCCCCTTTCCCAAGCCCACCAGCGCGCCGCCCAGCTCGTTAAGCTGCCGTACGCCCGGGAGTTTTTCCACCACCCGAAAGAATCGGGCAATCATGCGGAACACAATGCTGAGCACAGCAAACAGCGCCGTGCACAGAATAGACTGCAGCACATCCCGCACCAGCGTATCCAGCACCTTGTCCGCCATGTCTTTTCCCAGCTCCTCCAGGGGCGCCCGCAGCGCGCCGCCTATGGAGTCTTCCGCAGGAAGCACACCGTCCAGGGCGTCCTGGGCCCGATCTCGGATGAAGTCGTTGGGAATGGCGTCCAGAACCTGATACAGGTTCTGGCGCAGCTCCTCAATAGATGAGGCTTCCGCGCTCCTGGAGAGCTCATCCGCCCGCTCCTCAATGGCGGCGTAGGTAGCGGGACGCAGATACCGGTCCACAATTTCCGGCGCGGCGGCCCTGGCAAGCTGCGCAGACAGCACAAGCGCCAATACCATAGCCGCCAGTCCCACCAGGCCGCGGATCAGGCCGCTCCTCCAGCCCATCACGGTGAAGAGAAGCAATACCCCAACAATCGCGAGGTCCATCATAACAGATATGTTCAAAAAAGGCCATCCCCTTTCTTATGGAAAAATGCCAGCCGCCTACGGCAGGAACCGCCACGCGGCGGACCCGGAAATCAGCAGCACCGAACCGTCCTCCTCCACGAGAATCTGTCCCGCATAATCCGTACTCTCCAGCCGGGCGTACTCCGTAAGGTCCCGGCGATAGACCACCAGCCGCTCTCCGTAGAGCACTGCCAGGCAGTCCCCGCCTGCGGCAATATCCAGGACCTCCTCCGTCAGCTCCATGGAGGCGATTTTCTGCCCGTCCAAGTCGTAGGTGGTCAGTGTACAGATATTCCCCGCCTGATACCGCCCCAACAGCAGCGCACAGAAATCGCCGCCGGTCAGCGCATAGTCATGGAGGTACAAATTACCGTAGGAAAGGTCCAAAAGCCCGTCCCCTTCCAGGTCTGTCATGGTAAAACGCTTGTCACAAAGGGAGAGCACTCTGTCTCCATTGCAGTAAAAATCCATGACCAGCCCGTCCAGAACCGACGCGCCGCTGCGCAGCTCCGCGCTCCCCAGATCGTAGACCAGCAGCCTGCTGGCGTAGAGGCCGCCCTGGGGCTCCATGCTGACGATCACCACATTGCGCCCGTCCTCCGTGACCCGCGCGTCGCTGAGATAGTTGTCGTGGGAATCAAACTCAAAGCGGAGCTCTCCTTCCGGGTCATAGACGGAAACACGGCCCTTATAGCCGGTCCTTTGCTCCGTTACGGCCAAGTAGTCGCCGCCGTTGAGTCGGGCGGAGAAATAGCGCAGTTCCCCCTCCGTGCGCAGGGTCCGCCGGACGCCGCTCTGATCCAGCAAATAGATGGTATTCCCCTTTACATCGCACACAGCGGCCAGATTTTTTCCGATGGACAGCTGCGGAGCCGCCATCCGGATGGGAAGATCATATAAGACGGCGCCCTCATCGGAGATCAGCTGGGCATTGTTGGGATTAACCACCAGAAGGCTGGAGCCCAGCTTGCCGTAGCGGTTGGAGGAATCGACGGCATAGGCATAAATATCCTTCGCGCCGTCGCTGTCGCCGTACATCAGCCAGCGGCGCAAGGACGCGAAGTGGACGCCGTCCTCCATGGTGGTCAGCACCACGGCTCCCAGCACGGCGCACAGCACCATGAACAGCGTCAGCATCCGGCTAAAAAAGCTCTTCTTTTTCTTCCCCTTCCCCTGGGCGGAGGACGGGGTTTCCGATTTATTCGTCATTGAGCCGTTCATCCTCATACCACAGTCTTGTCAGGTACAATCCGCCGGGTGGCACGGTAGGCCCCGCCAGGGTCCGGTTGCCGCTTTCCAAAATCAGCGGGATGTCCTCCGGCGTCAGCTTTCCCTCGGCGGCATACAGCACGGTGCCGGTAATGGCTCGTACCATATTATACAGGAAACCGTTGGCGCATACCTTCAACTCCAACAGCTGGCCGCTGCGGGCAACGCGGCAGTAGTGAATGGTCCGCACGGTGGTTCTGGTTTCCGTGCCCACGCTGCGCACAGCGCGGAAATCATGGGTTCCCTCAAAGGCCCTGGCGGCCTGGTCCATCACCGCCTCATCCAGCAGCTTGGGATAGAAGTACGCCCGGTGCACATAGAAGGGATTTCTGATTCTGGAATTAAAAATCCGGTAGGTATACTCCTTTTTCCGGCAGGAGCCGATGGCGTTAAAATCCTCCGCCACGTCGAAGGCCCTGCAGACGACGATATCCTCCGGCAGCCTGCCGTTGGCCGCCAGAGGAAAGCGGTCACAGGGAATCGTGGATGTGGTGCGGAAGTTTGCGATATACCGCTCGGCGTGGACGCCGGCGTCCGTCCTCCCGCAGCCGGTGACTTTTATTTTCTCTCCGCAGAGGGCGGAGAGGGCTTTTTCCAGCGTCTCCGCCACGGTGGGGGCGTTTTTTTGTACCTGCCAACCGTGGTAGTTGGTTCCATTGTACATCAGCTGAAAGGCTACGTTTCTCATTGGCAGTTCCTTCTCTGCCGCCCCTGCGGGGCGGCGGGGGCTCTTTTCTTATTTTACCTTTGCCGCCTCGACGGCGGCGGGGCCTTCTTTTCCCTTGTGGGAAAAGAAGCAAAAGCACCCTCAAGGGACGTTCCGTCCCTTGAGAATC
>VSNB01000311.1 GCA_009774055.1 Clostridiales bacterium | reverse complement strand
TGCCCCGGGAGATTCAGCGTGTATGACGGTAGGGTCTGCGTTTACATCCTCAAATAGACGCTTCGCCCGATCCATGGGAGCCGCCTGCTTCAGCCCGGACAGACTCCAGTGGAAGCGCAAAAAACAATTACCCCCGTCATTCAGGAGGATTCTTAAGGAACGTAGTTCCTTAAGCGATCTTTTGCTTCTTTTCGCTCGCGCGAAAAGAAGGCCCCGCCGCCGTCGAGGCGGCAAAGGTAAAATAAGAAAAGAGCCCCCCCGCCGCGCTTCGGCGGAATGAACCGCGCTTCGGCGAAGAAGGAAGTAAAAAGAATGACCAAAGACCAGCTTTTAGAAAAAGCCAACAGCCTCCCCCTGGCTCCAGGGGTCTACCTGATGCACGGCAGGGACGGCGACGTCATCTATGTCGGCAAGGCCAAAAAACTGAAAAACCGCGTAAGCCAGTACTTCCAGGCCGGCCGGGGCCACAACGTCAAAACACAGACCATGGTGAGCCTGGTGGACGACTTCGACACCATCATCGTGGGCAGCGAGTTCGAGGCCCTGGTCCTGGAAAACGCCCTCATCAAGCAGTACATGCCCCGCTATAACATCCTCCTCAAGGACGACAAGGGCTACCCCTTCGTCCGCCTCAGCCGGGAGGCATACCCGAAATTCTCCATCGTCAGCCGGGTTGCCGGCGACGGGGCGAAGTACTACGGCCCCTATGGCATGCGCTTTGAAACCCGCTGCGCCCTGGACGCCATCAAGGCGGCCCTCCACCTGCCCACCTGCCACAAGACCTTCCCCCGGGACATCGGGAAGGAGCGGCCCTGCCTGAACCACCACATGGGCCGGTGCGACGGCTTCTGCCGCCCGGAAATGCCGGCGGAGGAGTACAACCGCCGGATGGACCTGGCGGTGCAGCTGCTGGAGGGCAAGATCCGGCTGGTGACGGCGAAGCTGGAGGAGGAAATGCAGCAGGCGGCGGAGGACTGGAAGTTCGAGGAGGCCGCCGCCCTCCGGGACCGGATCGCCGCCATCAAGGTCCTCAGCAAGCGGCAGAAGGTCTTCGCCGGGGTCTGCGCCGACACGGACGTGTGGGGGCTGTACCTGGGGGCCAAGTGCTGCTACGCGGTGCTCCACTACGAGGAGGGCCAGCTGACGGGCCGGGAGGCGGAGCTCTTCGCCCCCTCGGGCCTGGAGGACGAGGCGGAGATCCTCTCGGCGCTGCTGCTGCAGTACTACGGAGGCAAATCGGCGCTGCCCAGGGAGATATATCTGTCCGCCGGGATCGAGGACCAGGAGGTCCTGGAGCAGCTCCTGACGGAGCAGGCCGGGCACAAGGTGGCCCTGCGGGTCCCCCAGCGGGGGGACCGGGCCCAGGTGCTGGCCCTGGCCTCGGCCAACGCCCGGGAGGAGGCGGAGCGGCAGACCACCAGCCAGGAGCGCACCGACAAGACCCTGGAGCTGCTGGGGAGGATGCTGGGCCTGCCGGAGGCCCCGGAGTGGATGGAGAGCTACGACATTTCCAACACCGGGTCCCAGGATATCGTGGCGTCCATGGTGGTCTTCCATGGCTCCAGGCCCGCCAAGGAGCGGTACCGCCGCTTCCGCATCAAGGAGGTGGAGGGCCATCCCGACGACTACAAGTCCATGGAGGAGGTCCTCACCCGGCGGCTCACCCATTATATGGAGCAGGACAAGAAATTTATGCCTCTGCCGGACGTGATGCTCATCGACGGCGGCCAGCAGCACGCCAAAGTGGCCCTGCGGGTGGCGGAGCGCTTCGGCCTGGCCATCCCGATTTTCGGCATGGTAAAGGACGACCGCCACCGCACCCGGGCCCTGGTCACCCCGGAGGGCCGCGAGATCGGCATCCAGGGGACCCAGGCGGTGTTCTCCCTCATCGGGCGCATCCAGGAGGAGACGCACCGCTTCGCCATCACCTTCAACCGGGAGAGCCACGGCAAAAGCGTCAAGGGCTCCGCCCTGGACAGCATCCCCGGCGTAGGCGAGGCCAGGCGGACGGCCCTGCTGAAGCGGTTCAAGAGCCTGAAGGCCATCAAGGAGGCATCCCTGGAGGAGCTGCAGGCGGTGGTGCCCAAAAACGCCGCCGCGGCGGTCTATCAGTGGGCCCATTCCGCACAGGATGATTGAATATCTGTATTCACAAAGGAGGTGAGGCGGATGCGCCTCTGCATTGGCTTCGCTCCATGCAAGGTCTGATCCGAACAGGACGGCATGGAGCTGACAGGATTTTGACGAAAACCGCATAACGTTCGGGCAGGCTTTGCAGTTTTGTATGCAACATAAACTGTACAAAAAGGAGCAAAGTCTGAAATGAAAAGCAACTTATTTGACCTGAGGGGATTGAAATATTTCCTGATCCTCTGGAGCACCCAGGCCCTTTCCGCCCTGGGAAGCGCCATGACCAGCTTCGCCCTGGTGGTCTGGTCCTATCAGCAGCAGGGCTCCGCCCTGACCACGGCGGGGCTGTCCGTCGCGTCCTACGCCCCCTATGTGCTGCTGAGCGTCTTCGCCGGCAGCCTGGTGGACCGGTGGGACAAGCGGAAGACGCTGGTCTTATGCGACCTCTTCGCCGCGCTCTCCACGGCGGCGGCGCTGGTCCTGCTGAAAACCGGGCGGCTGGAGATCTGGCATCTGTACGGCATCAACGCGCTCAACGGGCTCATGAATACCATCCAGCAGCCGGCCACCGAGCTGGCGGTGACCCTGCTGACGCCCAGGGAGCAGGTCCAGCGGGTAGGGGGGCTGCGGTCCCTCTCCGGCTCCCTGACGACCCTGCTGGCCCCGGCGCTGGCCTCCGCCGTGCTGGCGCTGGCGGGGCTGGAGGCGGTCATCGCCATCGACCTCGTTACCTGCGGGGCGGCGGTGGGGAGCGTCCTCTTTCTCATCCGCTTTCCGGAGGGGGGCGGCCCCAGGGAGCGGGTTCCCGTGCTGCGCTCCGCCTGGGAGGGCGTGCAGTGGCTGCGGCGGAACAGGGGGATTCTGGATATAATCCTGTTCCTGGCGGCCATCAACCTGATTGCCAGCGTGTACAACGCGGCGCTGGCGCCCATGGTCCTCTCCCGTCCCGGCGGCGGGGAGGCGGCGCTGGGCGTTCTGCAGACGTTTACCGGGGCCGCCAACCTGGCGGGGAGCGTGATGGCCACGCTCCTGCCCGCGCCGAAAAGCCGGGTGCGGGTGATCTGCGGCAGCCTGCTGTTCTCCATGGGCACGGAGAACCTGCTGCTGGCCCTGGGGCGGGGGCCGGGGGTCTGGTGCC
>VSNB01000310.1 GCA_009774055.1 Clostridiales bacterium | reverse complement strand
ATCGTGATGGTGATGCGCCCGGACAAGACCCCGGAGGTCATGCAGGAGACCCAGTGCTGGGACGAGATCGAGAGCAAAGGCAAGTACGACTGCCTGGAGGTCGTGTCGGATGACAGCCTGGATGTGGAGGGGCTGGCTATCGTCTTTGACGGGCGGCGCGTCCTGAACCTGGGCAGGGAGCGGTATCTCCTCGGCCCCGTGATCGTCTACAAGACCGATGAGGACGGGGACGGCGTTTCCCTCTCTGCGGAGGATGTGATCGCCGCCGTGGTCTACTTTGCCGACCATACCGTGACCCTCTACGCCGATGGGAAGGACTTCCCGGCGTTCCACATCTGAGCCTCCGGCGCATACCTCCAGTGCCAGTGCCATTTCCGCAGAAAGCAATTTGGTGAAATGTCAAGAGGAAAATAAAAAAGATTTTCTGGAAGAAGGGTAACTTTAATAGACCTACCGCTCAAAAAGAACGTAAGTTCGGTACTCGTTATAGATTACCTACTCTTTTCCACAGAGTAGAGTTTGCCATTGGCCAGCAGTCCAAAAAGCATGCGTATCAATTTACGGGAAGTCAACGCGAGTGCACGTTTGTGCTGATGGGTTCTCACCTCAGCAAATTTCTTGTCATAAAAGGCTTTGTATTCGGGGCAGTGCTGTATCACGCTCCCGGCGGCTTCAATCATGTAATACCGAAGGTAGCGGTTGCCGGCTTTGTTCATGGGCGTATCTTCCGCCTGGAACTCTCCGGACTGGTTCTCTTTCCAGACGATGCCGCAGTATTTGGCAAGTGCATCATTGCTCTTAAAGCACTTGATGGTGCCAAGCTCAGCAAGGATGCCGCTGGCGTAGACAGGGCCAATACCGGGCACGGAGGTCAGGATCTGGTACTCCGTGGGATTAAGGCCCTTTACGGCCCTCTGGATGGCGCCATTGATGGCCTTAAGCTCTTTTTCAAAGGCGCTGATGCAGTTGAAGGAACAGCCGATGGAGACCGTCAGTGGCTCGTAAAGGCACTTGTCCAGCCGGTAGGAGTCCTGTGCAGCCTTCTGCAGCAGATAAGTAGTCTGCTCAGGATCGGAGATCCGCCCACGGCTTTTGGAGCTGATGAAAGCTACCAGATCATCCACGGACGCGTCCACGATGTCCTCCGTGGAAAGGTAGTCCGTCAGGACTGCTTCTGCTGTGGCGCCATATTTGTCAGAGAAGGGATGCTCATCCTTGTTGAGCATGGCAAATTCGCTGAACTTAAGGAAAATGTTGTTCAACATGTAGGTCTTCTCCCTGGCGATGCATTCCGTGATATGGAGCCTGTGCCTGGTAAGCCGCTGGAGGGCAAGGTACTGTGCGCCCCGCCAGGGTTCGGTATGGATGCGCCCGACCCTTGCAAAATCAGCGATGACGAAAGAATCAATGCCGTCATTTTTGTCAAGGGAGTTAAAGGACTTCTTGTACTGTTTAACCTCATTCGGGTTAAGGCAGTAGACCTTAGTGGAAAAAGGAGCCAGCTTTTCGGAGGTGGAGAGGTAGTTGGCGATATGTACGCCGTAAAAACCAGTGGATTCCAGACCAATGATGACGGTCTTGAATTCATGGTGCTGTGAGAGCACCTCTGCAACCATTTCCTCCATCTGCTCAGCACCGCCCTGTGCATTAGCCACCGGAACCATTTTGATCAGGAAATCCTGGTCAAAGTTGAGGGCAGAGATGACGTTCGTGCGGGAACCGATATCGATTCCCACAAAAAGCGTTGACAGGTAATCAATTTTTATCTTCTTCATGTGTAATCACCACCTTTCCGATAAGGATGGGGAACAGGGGCCAAAGCTTATCCCGGCCCGGGGTACCAGCTGCAACCTCGCGTTATCAGCACTGGTCCAGGAGAAATACCCTGCTGGAGGCTAGACCTGGCGGTGCAGCATTTGTGTAAGCAGTCAAGGTACGGCGGAGCAGGCTGCATGCTTTCTGAGCAATAGCGGGTGCTTTGCAGGGGGAATGAAGCAGTGCCTTAGCCCAGGTTCCACTGGGAACCATTATAGCACCGGGAGGCTCTGGTAAAAAGTAGTAAACAACAAAACATCAGATGAGACAGGATGAACCAGCATTATGGGAGAAAGGGAGAACCCCTCCAGACCTCCATCAGAATATCCTCACATCTATGTAGAAAGAACTGAGACTGGTAACTATTAACTGTATAGATGGAAAAAGATGGAGAGGGAGTCCTCTTAGAAATCATCCTACATCTATATCAAAAAAGAATAAGTCTATAGCCTGTTCTGACTGGCTATAAACTTATTATACGAGGGGGAATGAGATTTGCAGGAGGAAGTTGAAAACAGGACCGTAAACCTGATGATAAGCACCAGCAAGCTGACCGGGCGGACGCTGGTGGCGGCGTTCCGCAAGTACGCCCAGCACCGGGCGCGGGTGAAGGCCGGCAGGGCGGCGGAGGGCGACCACGGAAAGATGACCGTGGAGAAGCTGATCCGCAAGGACCAGGGGGCGCAGCAGATCGACATCGCCAAGAGCGGCATCAAGGACTTTGAGCGGGTGCTGAACAAGTACGGCGTGGACTACGCTATCCGCAAGGACGTGTCCCAGGAGCCGCCCCGCTTCATGGTGTTCTTCAAGGCGAAGGACGCCGATGTGCTGACCGCCGCCTTCAAGGAGTATTCCGTGAAGCTGTCCCGGAAGGAGAAGCGGCCCAGCGTCCTGAAAGCCCTGGCGCACCTGAAAGAGCTTGCCAAGTCCATCCCCTCCAAGGTGCGGGAGAAGAACCAGGAGCGTGAGCGATGAACCAGAAAACAAAGAAACTCATCATCCTGAACATCCCCTATGTGGTGATCGGGCTTTTCTGCACCAACATCGGGGAGGCGTGGCGCATGGCGGCGGGGACGGACATCTCCACGAAGCTGCTGGGCTTCTTCACCTCGATGGGAACGGCGTGGGGGAACCCCATGCCCAGCCTGCACCCCTTCGACCTGTGCATCGGGCTTGCCATCGGCGCGGCGTTCCGGCTGGTGGTGTATGTGCGGAGCAAGAACGCCAAGAAATACCGCCACGGGGAGGAATACGGGAGCGCCAGATGGGGCGGCCCAAAGGACATCGAGCCGTTCGCGGACCCCGTGTTCCAGAACAATGTCATCCTGACACGGACGGAGAGCCTGACCATGAACAGCCGCCCCAAGGACCCCAAGACCGCCCGGAACAAGAACGTGCTGATCGTCGGCGGCTCCGGCAGCGGCAAGACGAGGTTTTGGCTCAAGCCCAATCTCTTACAG
>VSNB01000031.1 GCA_009774055.1 Clostridiales bacterium | reverse complement strand
CCCACCCCCCAAAACGGCCCTGTCGCGGCCTGTGAGCCGGGTTTGCGGCGAGGAGCTGGAAAGCGCCGGGGCCGTTGGGACGCAGGGGTTACGGGGGACGAAAAAGGTGCGGGATAAAGCGGTGGCGCCTTTTCGGCACCACCGCAGGCCACACCGTCCCGCAACGCGGGTCGGGACAAGGGGTTGCGGGGTTTCACACCCGGAGCCAATTTCAGGCCCCGGCGCCACTGGTGGCGCCTGTTTTCGTGAAACGCCCGCCGTCAGGGAGATTCACCGGCGCCTGGGGAGCGCCTCCAGAATTATTAATGCAGAGGAGATGATCGAAGCAATGTCTGATAAGGTGCGCTTGCATCTGCGGCTCACGCCGGAGACTTACCAACTCATCGGGGAGTATTCCAAGAAAGACAACTGCACTACCTCAAACGAATTTGTGGAGAGAGCGGTGGAATTCTATGTTGGCTATCTCTCCGCAGAGGACTGCCTGCATTTCCTGCCGCCGTCTTTAGCAACAGCGGTGCGCGGCACCGTGCATGACAGCGAAAACCGTATCTGTCGGCTGCTGTTCAAGCTGGCCGTAGAGATGAATATGATGATGAACGTGCTGGCCTCAGAGGTGGACGTCAGTGCGGAGGCGCTGGAGCGTCTGCGCGGGCGGTGCATCCAGGAGGTCAAGAAAACTGGCGGCGCGGTCACTTTCGCGGATGCGATGAAGTATCAGAAAGGCGAGTAATGCTCCATGCCACGCGTCATTTTCAAGTGTCCGCACATCAAGGGCGGCACGGCGAAAGCCGCTGCTCACCTGGGAAATGCGGTTGGCTATATCGCTACCCGCAAGGGTGTCCAGCGCATTGATCCCGGCAAAATGAATCTGCCTGCCACAGAAAATCAGGTCAACATGGTGGAGAAATTGGTCCGGGAATTCCCTTTGAGCAAGGGATTGGAGGAGTATGCTGACTACCACGAATCTCCCACACGCGGCAATGCATCTGAGTTTATCACGCGGGCCATAGAGGACAATCTCGACCAGATCGCCAAGATGGAGAACTATGTGGACTACATCGCCAAGCGCCCTCGCGCTCAACGGTTTGGGGCTCATGGGCTGTTCAATGGCAGCAATGAGCCGCTGGCACTGTCCAAAATACAGAATGAAGTTGCACACCATTCCGGCACGATCTGGCTGCCGGTAATCTCCCTTCGCCGGGAGGATGCCGCGCGGTTGGGATTCGATAATGCGGAGCAGTGGAAAAGCTTTCTCTCCTCTTACTCGGTGGAGATGGCGAAGGCAATGAAGATCCCGCTGGACCAATTCCGATGGTACGCTGCGTTCCACGACCAGTCGCATCATCCGCATGTCCACATGGTTTGCTACAGCGCAGACGGCAAATCTGGTTACCTGACAGAACATGGGATCGAGCAGATCAAATCCGGGTTGGCAAAAGAAATTTTCCGGAATGATCTGACTGAAATCTACGCCAGACAGACCCAGCGGCGGGATTCTTTGAATCAGGATACGCAGAAAGTCTTACGGCAGCTCATCCAGCAGATGCAGGATGGTTCGTTGTCTAATGAGCGTATCGAGCGGTTGATGATGGAGCTGGTGAAGCAGCTCAAAAACACTTCCGGTAAAAAGCAGTATGGCTATCTCAAACCATCCGTAAAATCTTTGGTGGATGGGATCGTGGATGAGCTGGAACGGGATGAACGAGTTGCCGCCGCTTACAATCTCTGGTATGAGATGCGGGAGGAGGTTTTGCGGACATACAAAGACGATCTGCCGGAGCGCATTCCGCTCTCGCGGCAGAAAGAGTTCAAGCGGATCAAGAATATTGTGATCCAGGAGGCGGTGCGGCTTGGTACACAGTTGGAGCAAAGCCATACCGCTCCGGTATCTGTGAATACATCAGCAGGACAGAGGAATGACGAACATTCTTCTGCCCTGCTGTTCCATTCTGTGACCCGTCTCCTGCACCACATGAGCCGCGTTTTCCAGGAGCAGCAGCCTCCAGCCAGTCCGGTATATCACACCGACCGGAAGCTACTGCGAAAACTCAGGGAGAAAAAAATCGCGCATGGACATAAACCGGATGACCATGCGCCGAGACTGTCATGATAAGGAGGATACGATGCCAACAGCAAAGAAAGCGCCGCCGATGCACCTCTGGTGGGTACGCCATCCGGAGTGCGGGCTGGCTATCGTGGAGGCGCCTAACTGGGAGCAGGCTACCGTGGAGGCCGCCGCCTGGTGGGACGTTCCGTGGAAAGAAATTGCCGCACTCTGCGAGTGCGAACGGGAGGAAACCGTCCCCCGTCATGTGTGTATCTGCTGCGGAAAAATCTTCAACGGAGACGGCTTCCGCTGCACCAGATGTGAGATCGTTGAGCGGGACAAACGCCTCAACCAGCAGGCCAGAGCCAGACGATATTATCGCAGCATGATGCCAAAGAAGACATGCAGTTTGCACGGGTAATACCGCCATTATTCCTCTGCAGGCGGTTCGGTTTGCTTCTCTGCTTTGATTTCTGCAACCCGTTTAGTATCAACAAAATGTGTCGCATACCACCGTTCAACCTCCGGATTGCCGCTCTTGCTGAAGCGCAGATGGATCACCGGCTTGCGGCCTTGCCCGCCCTTCTTTTTTACACCCCACTGTTTGTAACAGCAAAAGGATGGCTTCAACCCGGCCTTCTGTGCATAGACACGCATCTGATGCCTGACGGTGGAGAGCTTCCCCAGGTTGACCATGCAGACGCGCTCCAGGTAGGGAATCCGGCCAAACCGCCAGTCTTCGTATTTATCCTTTTGCAGTACGCCGATATCCATCAATACATCTACCGTTGCAGCATAGCCTCGGCTTCTGCACTGGCGGTACATGGAGGAATTCACTTTGGCGGCTAATTCCTGATTGTTCATATCAAACCAATCCGTCAATTGAGTTCGGAACTGTATCCCGCAGTTCCGCCTGCTTGGCGGCGTTCCAACCCGCTGGTTCTCCGATACAGTAACCGCCCATCTTCCGCATGTTGCGGAATCGGTGAAGATCATAGCTGACCACTACACGATCACCTTGGACATCCAGGAACAGCTTCTCAATGATACTTACAGGATGCACTGCTGTGGCCTGGCGGATATAAGAATCCTGCTCGGCCTCGGTCAGTGTCCCGTTCAAAACAACAACTTGCATCTCAATCCCCCTCCAGGAAACCAGTATAGCAGGTGAAGGCAGGAAAATCAAGAAAGGGGTGAGACATATTCCGTACATTCATTTTACAGACGATCAGAAACGCCGCGCCGGCGAAGTTGATTTGGAACAATTCCTGCTCAGGCAGGGAGAAAAGCTGCTGGCCTCCGGTTTTGAAAAACGGCTTGCCAGCGACAACAGCATCACCATACGCGGAAACCGCTGGTATGATCACGCCGCAGAACAGGGCGGCGGGCCAATCTCTTTCGTCCAGCAGTTCTACAATCTTTCCTACCCGGAGGCCGTCACCTGTCTGCTTGGCGGGGAACAAGGAGTTGTTTACGTCCCTGCTTCCAAGCAGGAGGTGAGGGAAAAGAAAGCGTTCGCCCTGCCGCCTGCCAATCGGGATATGCGCCGGATGTACGCCTATTTACTCAAAAACCGATTTCTGGACCGGGATGTAGTCAGCGCCTTTGTCCGAGCAGGGGTGCTATATGAGAGCTGCGAAAAATTCAAAGGTGGAACCAGTGAACATCATAATGTTGTTTTTGTCGGAAAAGATAGCGCCGGTGCTGCCCGTCATGCTCACAAACGCAGCATCAACAGCATCGGCAAAACCTTCCGCATCAATGTGGAGGGCAGCGATCCCCGATGCAGCTTCCATCACACCGGTTCCAGTGAACAACTCTACATTTTTGAAGCGCCCATTGATCTGCTGTCGTTTGTCACACTGTACCGGAAAGATTGGCAGCGGCACAGTTACGTGGCGCTCTGCGGAACCGCGGAACACGCCATGCTCTGGATGCTGGAGCAGAACTCCGGCATCCGTACCGTCTGCCTTTGCCTGGATCATGACGCGGCAGGCATTGAGGCTGGCGGACGGTTGACAGACATTCTCTGGGAACGCGGATACGATAGCATTGAGATCCTTCAATCGGAATATAAAGACTGGAACGAAGATATCAAAGCCCGGCACGGCCTCCCTGCCCAGGCTGCGGAGGAACATCCGCAACTCATTGTAGCGCCGGAAATCTGCGGCAGGATCGGTACCCGCATGGCAGAATGTACTTCCCAAAATCGTCTGGAGCAGGATATCACTTCTGCATTCCAACAATATGAAAGAAATATTTGTGTGGGCCGACCAGGAGCGGCGATGGACCAAATTGAATTAGCTTCTGCGCTGGCGCTGTCCGCATATAACCGAGAACTGCGCCAGATGGGAGAGCTTCGTTCCAGGGAAGAATTGGTGTGCGAGTTACAGTGCCGCATCCTGCCCCACCGGAATCGCGGCAACTTGAAAAGCCGCCGCGCCGAACTGGCGGGGCAGCTCCATAGCATCCTGGAGAGGGCATCGGCTCCCGGAATCCGCAGCAAAGTGGAGAAGCAGGAGCTGGCCGATAGCTGGTTAGACCTGGCAGTATCCTTCGCAAAAGTGCCGGTTAAATATGAGGCTGACCTCATAAAGCAGCAGCAAAAACAGGAACAAATGGTATCACAACACGAAATGACAATGACCATGTAAAGGAGGAATCAGTTATGCAGGAGAAAGAAAAAGCTCTGGAGGCGATCAGGAATCTGATTGCCTACTACACCAGCGATTTTCAAGTGGGAAACGGTTACACCGGCAAGCAGCAGCTTGTCTATCTCACGCCGCCCCAGGCGGAGATCGCTCTGCGATATGAAGTACCAATCGGTGTCCGTGCCAGTCACTATACGGTCATGGGAACCACGCCCGGAAAGCCGTTCCGCTATGTCACGATCTCGGACTTGCAGAATCTGGAACGGTGGCTTGCATTCGATTCCATGGAGCCATTGGCAAGCATTCACGCGGAGCTACCTCGGCAGATTCAGCAAAAATTGCGGGAATTTATTCTCCAGATTGTGGAGATCGAGCACCCGGAACAGATTCCACCGCAGAAGCCGGCAGCTCCCATCCTCGGTCTGCACGGGGATATTTTTAATCTGCTGTGCATCACTAATCGTACACTTCGGCAAGCCGGACAGATGGAGCAGGCCGAGGAGATGTGGCGGCGGGTACTGGAGAGCGGCGATAGCTACAAAGCGATTTCTATCATGGGCGAGTATGTCGAGTTTGATGAAGCGTATCCATCAACAGCGGCGCTCAAAACAGGAGGATTGCGAGGTGATCTCCGTGTTTGATTTTCTGCAAGAGACAACTCTCCCACCGCAGGTGTTACTGCTGATTGGGCTTGGCGGCGGGATGTTGCTGCTGATCTGGTTTGCAACCTCTAAATCAGGCAGTGGGTCGCTGAACATCAAGAGCAAGGTTGTTGGCGATGGACAGCATGGAACCGCGCGCTGGGCCTCACCGAAAGAAATATCCCAGACCTATTCGCGGGTACTGTTCAAGGTGGCGGAGTGGCGGAAGGGAAAAGATCTGCCAAAGGTGCAGGGGCTGATCCTCGGCTCCACCGGTAAAAAGGGCAAGGTCACTGCTCTAGTTGATAGCGATGATGTCCACTGCCTGATGATCGGTGCCAGCGGTGTTGGTAAAACGGCATTTTTCCTATACCCTAATCTCGAATTCTCGTGTGCCAGCGGAATGAGCTTTCTGGCGCTGGATACGAAGGGGGACCTCGCCCGGAACTATGGAACCATTGCCACGGAGTGCTATGGGTATCAGGTGGCGGTGATCGATCTGCGCAACCCCACACGGTCTGACGGCAACAACTTCCTCACCCTGGTCAATCAATACGTGGATATCTCTGTGAAAGATCCCAGGAATATTGCAGCAAAAGCCAAGGCGGAGAAGTATGCGAAGATACTCGCCAAGACGATCATCAGCCCCGATGGAGACAGCTCCAATCGCGGGCAAAACGCGTTTTTTTATGACGCCGCCGAGGGCCTCCTGACCTCTGTAATCCTTCTGCTGGCGGAGTTTCTGCCGCCGAAGGAAATCGAAGGAGAGGTCCGGGAGCGGCGTCATATCGTGTCCGTGTTCAAACTGGTGCAGGATCTGTTGGAGCCAGCCACCGGGGCGGACAAAGGCAAAAGCCAATTTCAGGTGCTTATGAGCAAGCTGCCGTCTGAACACAAAGCCAGATGGTTTGCAGGCGCAGCCCTGAACACCTCGGAGCAGGCAATGGCATCTGTACTTTCTACCGTGCTGTCATGCTTGAACAGTTTCCTTGACAGTGAATTGGAGCAGGTCCTCTGCTTTGAGAGCAGCATTACCGCTGAGAGTTTTTCCAGAAAAAAGTCTGCTATTTTCCTGATCCTGCCGGAAGAAGATCCCAGCAAAAACTTTATGGCAGGGTTGATGATTCAACAGTTGTCTCGCGAGCTGTTCGCTGTGGCGGATGAGAACGGAGGGAAGCTGCCCAACCGCGTGGTCTTCTTCTGCGATGAGCTGGGAACCATGCCGCCCTTTGACATCCTGCCTCTGTTCTCTGCTGGCCGCTCACGGAAACTGACGCTGGTGCCGATCATTCAGTCGCTGGCACAGCTGGAGAAGAATTACGGCAAAGAGGGCGCTGAAATTCTTACGGATAACTGCCAGGACACAATTTTTGGCGGCTTTGCACCTAACAGCCAGACGGCGGAGGTGCTGTCCAAGGCTCTGGGAAATCAAACGGTACAGAGCGGTTACATCAGCAGGGCAAAGGATGGCATCAATCAGTCGCTCCAGATGGTGAGCCGCCCGCTCATGAGCTCGGATGAGCTGAAAGCGGTTCCAAAAGGCTCGTTTATCGTTATGAAGACGGGGACGAATCCCATGCGGACACGGTTACGCTTATTTCTTGATTGGGGAATCTCTTTCGGTGATGCCTATCAGACACCGGAGCATGGACAAAGGAAGGTTTACTATGCAGACCGGGGAGAACTGGAGGCGGCAATACTGAAGAAATATCCGCGACCCGGGGTAGAAATTATCCCCCAGGCTACAGCAGTGACCGCGAATCAGTCCCGCTCCCGGCAGACGTTCCATAAAACAGACAAAGACGAATCCTCACTGCGCACATGAGGTAACACTATGGGCTACTTCAACTCGATCTATGCTGCCGATCTGCCTCACCGGGCTGTGGCGGTGTATATGTATCTCAAGGACCGCACGAACAAAGACGGGGTATGCTGGCCGTCCATCAAAACCATAGCACGGGAGCTTCACCTCTCCCGTGCCACCGTCCAGCGGGCGTTGAATGATCTCTGTGCCGCCGGATATCTTTCAAAGGAGAATCGCTGGCGGGAGAATGGTGGGTGTACATCAAACCTTTATAAAATTTGTGATAGCTCATAGGCTGTGAAAGGCCGCATTTCCGCCAAGAGGGAAATGCGGTCTTCTATTGATATAGGGACGGCCTCACAATGCGTTATCAGGAAGGACTCACTTGAAGGATTTAGGACAGAGAAAGAACAATTGGTGCGGATATTACTTTCCACTTGGCGTAGCGCAGCGATGCATCGGGCTTTTGATTCGTTCATGCCTTGCGTTTTTAGTACAGCCTTTTGGCTATATCACAGTCTATCTACTCGAAAACAGCCTCCACCAAACGGCGGGTATACTCGGACTGAGGGGTCATGATGACCTCATCTGGAGTCCCCTGCTTGACGATTTTTCCGTCGTAGAGTATAAGTACCCGGTCGCAGAGCATCTGCACCAAAGCCAAATTATGGCAGATAAAAAGATACGATAGCCCCCTATTTTTTTGCAGTCCTGTCAAAAGCTCCATAATCTGCTGCTGCACCGTCACATCCAGCGCACTGGTAGCTTCATCAAGGATCAGTACCTTGGGACCGCCGATCAGGGCTCTGGCAATGGCGGCGCGCTGGCATTGCCCGCCGCTGACTTCGTGGGGATAACGATCCGAAAACTCGGGGGATAGTCCGCACTGTTGCAGCATCTCCGCCACCCGGCTTCGGATATCCGCTTTAGACATCCCCCTGTTGCGCAGGCTCTCACCAATACCATCTCCAAGGGTTCGCCGTGGATCAAAGGAGCCCGTGGGCGTTTGAAAGACCATCTGGAGCTTATCGTAGACCTTCCGAAGCGTCTTGCCCCTGGCATGTGTCACATCCTCTCCGTCAATGATGATCTCACCCTCTGTTACATCCAACAGGCGTGTAATCAATTGGGCAATCGTGGATTTGCCGGAACCGGATTCCCCCACGATTCCAAGGATCTCGCCCGGCATGAGCCGGAAACTGACGTGATCGACTGCGGTGAACGCCGGCCGGCCGGGTTGGGAGAAAACTTTGGTGATATCCCGTACCTCTAAAATCGCTTCCATATCAAGCCCTCCGCAGCTTTGGTACGGCAGAAAGCAGCTTCCGGGTATAGCTGTTCTGGGGGTGGTCCAGAACAGCCCGCGCCCTGCCGTATTCCATCTTGTTACCCTGCTGCAAAACCAGAACGCTGTCCGCCATAGCGGATACCACGCCAATGTCGTGGGTCACCAGGATGATCGCCGTACCAAACAGTTCCCGGAGTTCCAGCAGCTCGTCCACCACCTGCCGTTGGACGGCCACATCCAATGCGCTGGTGGGTTCATCGGCGAACAGGACGGAAGGGTTCATCAACACGGAAATAGCAATTCCCGCCCGCTGGTTCATTCCGCCGGACAGCTCAAAGGGGTAGCTGTTCCAAATGCGTTCTCCGTCCTTGAAACGCAGCTTGGCAAACAGCGACAGAGAGGCATCCTTGGCCTCTGTTTTGGTAATCTGCCGGTGGGCGGTCATGCTCTCAAAAATCTGTTCGCCGATGGTCCGGATCGGACAGAGGGAAGCGCCCGCGTCCTGAAAGATCATGCCGATTTTGCTGCCGCGAATCCGGCGCATCTCCTTCTCCGGAAGGTCAGGAAGATTTTTCCCCTCAAACCAGATATCGCCCCTGGTAACCAGACCGCTGTTTCCCAAAAGGCCCATAGCGGCTTTGATGATGGTGGACTTGCCGGAGCCGGACTCCCCTACCAGCCCGAGAATCTCACCGGAGTGCAGGGAAAAGCTCATGTCCCGCACAACGGCGGCTCCGCCAAAAGATATCTCGACGGAATCATAGGTCAGCAGAGCGTCCATGCCGCGCCCCCTTTCACAAGAATGGGATAAGCCTAAATCAAGGATTGATGTCCAAAGCCGCCGTCAGCTCATAAAAGTCGCAGGGATGGGCCGTCAGGCCGGTGACGCTGGCCTTGGAGATCATGCTCATACGCAGGAAGGAGCAGAATACAAAGGCGTTGTCGTCCAGCAGCGTCTGCTGCATCTCAATGGCGATCCGAGCTCGTTCGTTGCTGTCAAAGGTGCCGTTCAGAGCAGCCGCCAGTTCCTCCAGCCGGTCGCTGTGATAGCTGCCCCGGTTCTTGGTGGACGCGTCCAGGCAGTGGGTGGAGAAGAAGTTGGTGGGGTCGCCCAGGCCGCTGTTGACGTTAGCGCCCACATAGATGTCCCAGGCGGACTGGTCCTTGACAATTGAGTTGTGGTCGGCGGTCACATTCAGGTCCAGTTGGATACCGATATCCTTCAGAGCGGCCTGGGCGGATTCCGCCAGCAGAGGCAGTTCCTGACGGCTGGGGTAACTCAGCCAGCGGATGACCAATTTCTGCCCGTCCTTTTCCCGGATGCCGTCTCCATCGGAGTCCATCCAGCCGGCAGCCTCCAGCACAGCCTTGGCCCCTTCGGGATCATAGGTTTCAGCGGTGAGACTCGCACCGCCGAATGCGACCGTGTCCGGAAACGCGCCGGTTCCCACATAACCGTAGCCGCTGAGCAGGGTATTGACAAATCCCTCCTTGTCGATGCCCATTGCCACGGCTCTGCGGACTGCTTCGTCCTGAATCACAGGGGAGGTATAGTTCATCTGGCAGTAGAAGGAGCGGCTGGTCTGTGTGCTGGAAAACGTATAGTTGGCATTTTCAAACAGAGGATAGCTGGCATAGGCCATGCCGTAGGCGGCGTCGATCTCGCCGGACTGGAGGGCCAGCGCCAGGGTGTCGCCATCGGAGATCGTGCGGACTGTGATCTCATCAATCTTCACCTCGCCGTCCCAGTAGTTCTCGTTCTTTACCAGATTTAAGTGGTCGTCTGTTTGCAGCTCCACCGGCACATAGGGACCGGTCCCCACTACAATGCCGTCCTCGGTGATGCCCGCCTCCATGTCAATGATGCAGCCGTATGGTTCGGACAGATAGTTCAGCAGCGAAGGAGCGGGGACAGAGGTCTTGATGGTGAGGGTCAGGCCATCGCTTTCCATTGTATCAATCATTAAATCACCCCTGGCGCGGTCGTGGACCTCGACCAGATGCTCCATGCAGGCTTTGACAGCGGCGGCATCGCAGACCTTGCCGTTTGAGAAACAGACGTTGTCTTTCAGCGTGATCTTCCATGTCAGTTCATCCTCCAGCTCATAGGAGGCGGCAATCCAGGGCTCCAGTTCCATGCTGTCATTGATCTTGAACAGCGTCTCCCCCACGCCGTACCGTATACAGGCCCAACCGGCATAGGCGTAGTGGGGGTTTACATTGGGCTCCTCGTTTTCCGCGTTGAAGGTGGTATCGCCAAAGACGAAGGTTTTCTTGCTGCCGCTGGCGTCCGAGGGATTGCTGTCAGAGCCGCCGCAGCCGGTCAAAAGGCCAATTACCATACAAACGCTTAACAGGATCGCAAAGAGTTTTTTCATATCGCTGCCGTCCTTTCTTTTTTGCAGGAATCACCCTGCCATTTCTGTTGTTACGGCCAGTCTCTATCTGGACCGGCTGTTTTTGGGGTCCATGTAGTCACGCACAGTGTCCCCCAATAGGTTGAAAATCACCACCGTGATAAAGATTGCGAGACCGGGAGAGAGAACAATCCAGGGATAGATTTGCAGCATACTCCTGCCGGAACTCATCATATTGCCCCACTCCGCCGTGGGCGGCTGCGCGCCCAGATTCAGGAAGGACAGTCCCGCCAGCTCCATCATCATGGTTCCGATGTCCAGCATTGCCGTTACCAGGATTGGCCCCAGGATGTTGGGCAGAACGTGGCGGGAGATGACCTGTATGGGCGTATCGCCCGCCAGCAGCGCGGCGTGGACATAGGAGCTGTTTTTCTGCGCCAGGGTCTGGCTGCGGGCGACTCTGGAGTATTTAGGCCAGCTGATCACCGCCAGTGCAATGACCGCGTTCACAATCCCTCCATTCAGCAATGCCGCTACGGCCAAGGCAAACACCAGACCTGGGAATGCCAGACACACATCGGAAATCCGCATGACAACGGCATCCAGCTTCCCGCCGAAATATCCGCACCCGACGCCCACCACGGTACCAAACACCGAGATAATAGCCACCAGCGCCAGGGTGGAGAAGATACTCGCCTGTCCGCCCACCAGGACACGGGAAAACAGGTCCCGCCCATAGCGGTCCGTCCCCATCCAGTGTTCCGTGCTGGGGGGCTGGAAGGAGATGTCGTAATTTTGCAGATAGGGATCGTAGGGCGTCAGTTTATCCGCAAAGAGGGCGACGATCAACAAAACAGCAGTCAGAGCAAGGAAAAAGGATAGCCGCAGCTTGATGTTGTTCCGCCTGACTTTCTGTCTCCGGACAGTAACCGCTTTTTCACCTCTCATGGCTCCATCCCTCCCAGGCGGATTCTCGGATCAAGGACACGGTAAGACAGATCGGTGATCAAGTTGACCAGCACATAAATGATCGCCATCCACATGACGTAGGCTTGGATGATGGGGTAATCCCGCATATTGATGGCATCTACCGCCATCTTTCCCACGCCGTCCCACATGAAGATGGATTCCACAATCGCGGTGCCTCCCAGCAGACTGCCGATGGACAGGGTAAGCAGAGTGATGATGGTGACGAGAGATGCTTTCAGCACGCTTTTACACATAGTTACAGAAAATTTAACGCCCCGCGCTTTTGCCCCCGCCACATAATCCTTGCTCAGCTCGTCAAGAATTGTAGCCCGTACCTGCCGTAGATATTTTGCGGACATGGCGATTGCCAGGGTAATGGCCGGCAGGGCCACGCTCTGAAAGCTGACGCTGTCGGCGATGACCGGGAACCAGCCCAGTCGGATGGCAAACAGGTACATCAGCAAGAGCGCCACAAAAAAGTTTGGCATTGAGTTGCCCAGAAAGCTGCATACACGGATGAGATAATCGGTCAGCTTGTTCTGCTTCACTGCCGCCAGTACGCCCAGCGGGACGGAGATCACAACGGTCAGCAGGATAGACACAGCCATCAGCAGCAGCGTAGCCGGGAGTTTGGAGACAAAGTAGGAGAACACTTCCCGGCCTGATACATAGCTGCGGCCCATATCGCCATGGAGAAGATTGCCCAACCACACAAAATACTGGGTCAGGAAGGGTTTATCCAGCCCCAGCTCCGCCCGTGCGGCGTCGATCACCTCCTGGGAGACCACCGTGCCGGTATTTTCCATTTTTTGCAGTACGGTATCGCTGCCCGCCAGACGCATCATGCCAAAGGATAAAAAAGTGATGGCCAGTAGGATTGGGATGAGCTGGAGAAGCCTCCGCGCAACATATTTTTTCACAGTCTATGCCTCCGATCTTCTCTCAAAGTTTCAGGCATCCACCGTCCGCTCCGGTAATAGGCAAACATACACAGGGCCGAACAGGCCCAGGTGATGGGGTAGACCGCCGCAATGCCGGCCGCATCCTCCGTATGGAGCATCAGAAGCTTCAGCACGCCTAAGCGGATCACGCACATATTCAGGATCGTGATGCCCATAGTGACCAGGGCTTTCCCCGCCGCACGAATGGAAGCGGCGTATACCTCCAGGAATACATACAGGAAATAAAGGGAGAAAGAAACGCGGGCGATACGGCAGCTCAGGGCGATAACTTCCGCCTCTTTATAAAATGCTCCAAACAACTGAGGAGCGAACAACAGGGAAAGCGCCGAAACGGCGGCTGTTACAGGAATGCCTATGAGCAGCGACGACCGCGTTCCTTGGCGTGTGCGGAGCAGATCGCCCGCGCCGATATTCTGACTGACAAAAGCCGAACAGGCTTGGCTGACCGCCATAATGGGGAAATAAATCAGATTCTCCGCTTTGTAGTAAGCGGTAAACGCCGCAATGCTCTCCACACCAAGGCGGTTGATGTTGGTCTGCACAACGGCATTGGAGGCTGACAGAATAATCGCCTGCACCGCCGCCGGAAAACCGATGCGCAAAATTTCCCCAGCAAGATGCGATTCCAGACGTATTCTGCGAATATGCAGGCAGTATTCCTCCGGCAGACGGAATAGATGCCCTGCTGTCAGCGTCGCCGCTAACGTTTGCGAGAGCAGAGTTGTCATGGCCGCGCCCTGCACACCAAGATGCAGAACGCATATAAAAAGCCAGTTGCCGCCAATATTGGCAGCGCCGCCCAGCAACTGATAGAGCATAGGAGAACTGGAATTGCCAAGGGCCTTTATAATGCCGGCGCCAATGTTATAGCTGACGATAGCCAGCAGGCTGAGCAGATAGATACGGATGTATAAAACGGCGTCCGGCATGATCTCTGGCGGGACGTCCATGGCAGAGAGGAACGCCGGAGCAAGGGTAATTCCCCCAGCGGTAAACATCGCTGACAGCAGAAGCGTCAGTGCTGCCGCTGTATGAATGATCCCCCGCAGGCGATCTGTATCGCCTGCCCCCATCGCCCTGCCCGCCGTAACGCCAACACCAACGCTGAGGCCGGAAAAGAAGCCCACAATACAGTTGACAATCATGCTGCTGGCTCCCACCGCAGCAGCAGCCCCGCCGCCAAGGTACTGACCTACGAACATCATGTCCACGGTACTATACATCAGCTGCACCAGACTGCCCACCAGCAGGGGGAGGGCAAAACGGATCAGCTGACGCGTTACTGGGCCGTGAGTCAAGTCCGATGTATGGCTCTGGAGCATGTCCGGTTATGCCGTAGCCGTAAGGGTAAAGATCGGCGTTGGATTATAAAACTCGTCAAAGTCCGCATATATCCGTTTCCAGACGCCAGTGTCAACCTCGATATTGTGGAAGCCTGCCGCCGTCAACAGCTCCCGATCCCACTGCGGACGGGGCTGCTGGGCAGGGCGAAGGATGTTTTTGAAATTCTCGTACTCTTGAGCCAGTTCCGAGGATATTCCTTTGTGCGCGTGATTTTCGGGCAGGGGAGCGGAAGTATCCTCCCGGCAATAGTCCGCATCGAAGTTGATGAGCAGCCCGCCGGGTCTCAACAGGGTATGCCAGTTGGCGTAAGCCTCCGCCAGATGGGGCAGCCCCCAGGTCAGATTGCGGGTCACCAGCACGTCAAAGCTGTGGGGCGCAAAATCCGGCTTTTCTGCGTCCATGACCTGAAAATTTACCGGAATCCCCAATTCAGCAGAAGTCCTGCACGCTTCGTCGATCATGCCGGCCGTCAGATCGATCCCGGTCATTCTGTGGCCCTCCCTTCTCAGCAGGAAACAGAAAAAGCCGGTTCCGGTCCCTAAGTCCAGAATATCCAGCGGCTTTTTGGGGGGAAGATACCGGTCAAATTCCGCCAGCCAGAGCGCGTGCTTACCGCCGCTCAGCTCCTTCATACGGAGCCTGGAGAAGTCTGGCGCCCGCTCCGTCCAGTAGTCTGACATTCTTTGTTTGATTTCTTCCATAAGCGACCCCTTTGGAAATAGATTTTTCGATAACCGTTGACCAGTATAGCACGCCCGACTTTTTCTTGAAGCCCCCGTGGGGGATAAATTTGTCATGAAAATTGTACAAATCTTTCAATAAGCCGGGAAGATATCCCCCTTGGGGGGTTGCTGCCTGAATGTGTCGATGCTACAATGCGAAACATACCGCTAAATCATGCCACACACAGGAGAAGGCTGCTATGCTTCATCACAATTCTATCCTACAGGAAAATCTCCGCTATTGGACGCAGCGTGCCGTCAGCTATTCAATGGTCAATCAGGGAGAACTGGCGGACGGTCATCGGAGCCGCTGGAGCACGGAGCTCTGCCGCCAGATCGACGCTCGCTTCCCAAAGAAAAGGCGGGAAGATATCCGCATTCTGGAGGTTGGCACTGGTCCTGGGTTCTTCGCAATTCTCCTTGCGGAAGCGGGGTATACGGTCACTGCCATTGATCTTACACCGAATATGCTGGAGGAAGCGCAAAATAACGCAGGTCATCTGGCCAATAAAATAGACTTTCGTGAAATGAATGCGGAAGCCCTGCTGTTCGCGGACGCCGCCTTTCATGTGGTGGTTTCCCGGAATCTCACATGGAATCTGCCTCATCCGGAGCGGGCCTATGCGGAGTGGCGCCGCGTACTTGTCCCGGGAGGGCTGCTTCTGAACTTCGATGCCAACTGGTACGCGTATCTATTCGACGATGCCGCGATGGAAGCGTACCGGCAGGACCGGCAGAACTCAGCGGAGCTGGGCCTGGGCGACGTAAACATTGGGGAAAATTTTGATATCATGGAGGAGATTGCCCGCCGGGTCCCCCTCTCCGCAATCAGACGCCCGGATTGGGATGTGGACATCCTCGCCGGACTTGGACTGCGTGTTGACACAGACTGCCGGGTTTGGGAGCGCGTCTGGGATCAGCAGGAGCGGACAAACTGCGCCTCCACACCGATGTTTTTGGTACGGGGAGAAAAAATCTAGCCAGGATTTTTCCGCCAGGCACTGTGATTTCGCCAGACAGATTTTTTGCAGAATGAAATATCCCCCTGCCCGGCTTCCGTATCTTCTGAATCACAGAGACAGATCAATTTTATATGCTCACTCATGATACGCAAAGTGAGTATCAGCCGGCCAAAGTCTAACAATACAGGAGATTTCCATGGACAATCGCTATCAAAAATTTACCGTCTCAAGGCAGGAACCTCTGCGGCTGTCTATCGCCTTGGAGGGCTTTTTTCAAGATGAGACAGACGATGAGGCAAGGATGGCATATGGTCAATATCTGCATCGGAGGCTTCAACCTGCCGCGGCTGCTCTGATCGAGGCGGACGATACAGCCCGATTGGCACATTTTGCGGCGCAGGGATGGTTTACAGCAAAACAGACGGATGAGCTGATCCGCCTGGCCAGAGAGAAGCGAAAGACCGCCGCCCTGGTCTGGCTGCTGCGGTGGAAGGGAGAGCACTATGGATTCCAGGACAAGGATTTCTCCCTCTGAGCTGGGGATACAGATTTTGCAGAATTGCATGGTTGAGCTGTTGAGCCTCTTCCCGCAGCTGGATACGGCCTGCACGGCGCTGGGCTGTTTCCCAGACCCGGATGGCTCCGGCATTGGGACAGATGGCAGGACCATTCGCTTTTCTCCTCCGGAACTGCTGCGGCGGTATCAGGATAGTCCGGCGGCAGTGCGGCGCGGGTATCTCCATATGCTGCTGCACTGCCTTTACCTCCACCCCTTTTCGGAGCGGACAGGCTGTCTGTGGGACCTGGCGGCGGATATGGCGGTGGAACAGGTTATCGAAGACGCGGCATTGTTCCGGCTGACGCTGAAAGAGGATGCCGTCCGCACAATATGTTTTAGCATGATAGGGAGTACGCCCCTTTCCATCGAGGAGCTGTATGGGATGCTGGAGCGGGAAACGTTCCCCTTTTCATTGACGGAAATGGAGATGGCGTTCCGGTTTGACGATCATGCCCTATGGGCGCGGGACACAAAATCCTGTGCCGAAGGACGGCGCAAGTGGGAGAGTCTTGCATCCGGCGCGGGCCGGGGCGGCAGCCGTGCCGGCCGGACCGCCGGGAACGGCATGGAGCTTCTGCAGGTTCCCCGGCAGGGCGCGTATGACTACCGCCGCTTCCTGCGCCGGTTTACCGTGCAGCGGGAGGAGATTCAGCTGGACACGGACAGCTTTGACCAGATATTCTACCATTTCGGCCTGGAATATTACGGAGATATGCCCCTCATTGAACCGCTGGAATATCAGGAAGTCAACCGGCTGGAGGAGCTGGTCATCGCTGTCGATACCTCCGGCTCCTGTTCGGTGGAAACAGTACGGCAATTTCTGGCGGAGACCTACGGCATTGTGAGCCGGCGGGAGAATTTCTTCCGGAAAATGAAGGTCTATCTCATCCAGTGCGACTGCATCGTCCAGAGCGTAACGGTCATCCGTTCAGCGGAAGACTGGGCAAAAAGCTGTGAGAGCATCACCATCCAGGGCCGGGGCGGCACGGACTTCACACCGGTGTTCCGGTATGTGGAGGAGCTGCGGCGGAAAGGGGAGCTGAAGGCGCTGAAAGCCCTGCTCTACTTTACCGACGGGGACGGGGTGTATCCCAGAGAACGGACGGACTATCAGACGGCTTTCGTATTTCTGCATCAAAGCGACAAAATGGATCAAGTCCCCGCCTGGGCCGTCCGGCTGGTCCTGGAGGGGCTGACGGAGTAAGATATAATGAACATCCAAGAAGCGAAACAGGAGATCAAAAACGCCCTCCGGGCTTATTTCCAGAAGGACGGGAATGGACGGTATATCCTGCCGTCTGTCCACCAGCGGCCTCTGCTGCTGATGGGTCCGCCGGGTATTGGGAAGACGGCTGTCGTAGAGCAGGCCGCCCGGGAGGCGGGCGTCGGGCTGGTGGCCTACACCATGACCCATCACACCCGGCAGAGCGCCATCGGTCTGCCCCGTATTGAGACGCGGACCTATCAGGGCCGGACGGTCAGCGTGACGGAGTACACCCTCAGCGAAATTGTCGCCTCCATCTATGACTGCATGGAGCGGACCGGGAAGCGGGAAGGCGTCCTGTTTCTGGACGAGATCAACTGCGTCTCGGAGACGCTGGCCCCAACTATGCTGCAATTCCTGCAAAACAAAGCCTTTGGGAACCACCGAATACCCGAAGGCTGGCTGATCGCGGCGGCGGGGAACCCGCCGGGATACAACCGCTCCGTCCGGGAGTTTGACGTGGTGACCCTGGACCGGGTCCGGCAGATCGACGTGGAGCCGGACTTAGAGGCGTGGATGGACTACGCCCGGCGGAAACAGCTCCATGGAGCTGTCCTCTCCTATCTCAGCATCCGGACGGACCGCTTCTACCGGGTAGAGCAGACAGCCGGGGGCGTTTCCTTTGTTACCGCCCGCGGCTGGGAGGATCTATCCGCATTCATGCAGAGCTGCGAGACTCTGGATATTCCCGTGTCAGAAGCGCAGGTACGGCAGTATCTGCAAAACGAGGATACCGCCAGGGATTTCGCGGGGTATTACCGCCTTTACCGGAAATATGGGGAGGCATACGA
>VSNB01000309.1 GCA_009774055.1 Clostridiales bacterium | reverse complement strand
GGCGGAGGCTCCTGCATTGTGCCGCCGCCGTCCGGAGGCTGTACGCCGGGGTCCGGATTGATTACGCCTGGGTCGGATGGCTGCTCCGGGTCCGTCGTACCGGGGTCCGGATTCGTCGTACCAGGATCGACGCCCATGCCAGGGCCCGGATCGACCGTACCGGGGTCGGTCGTACCGGGCGTTGTGGCGTCAGTACTGCCCGGGTCCGTCGTACCGGGATTCACGGGCTCCTCGGTATCCGGCAGAACCGGCTCGCCGGCGGGCTCATCCTCCTTGGGCTTCTCCTCGCTGGGCTTGGAGCTGCTCTTGGGCTTCACAGAGGGCTGGGCCATCTTGGGGTCCGCCAAGGTGCCGTTGGTCATAGCCAGCGCGGCGTTTTTGGTTTTATAGATAATCTGCAGGTCGCTCTCCGTGATGTCCCGGCTGTAGGGGTTAAAGTGCTCGTTCATTAGCTCCACAATCCCCGCCGCATCGGCAAAGAAGTAGGCCAGGTTCTCCCCAATGCTGGGGGTATAATACCAGCCCTGGTCGTTTCCCGGCAGGGAGTAGAAATTGACGTTGTCCATATTTACGCCCATGGCCTTCTGCGCAAACCACAGGAGGTTGTTCAGCGGAATATCCGTCTCTACGTTCTTGAAAAAAATCTTCGCAAAATCGCTGATCTTCGTCCAGTTGCCGATCTGGAGGCACTGCTTGGCGACCGCCTTCAGAAAGTCCTGCTGAATCTGCTGCCGGCCGGTGTCGCCAATCTCGTTTTTCTTGCCGTTGTTCTTCCGCCAGCGGATGACCTGCATGGCATCATCGCCGTTGAGCTTGCGCAGGCCCTTCTTCTGGTGGATGTGCAAATCCTGGTAGGGATCGTCGTAGTCCATATTATAGGGCACATCAAACTCCACGCCGCCCAATGCGTTCACGATCTCGCCGATGGCCTCCCACTCCACCGCCACATAGAAGTCTGGGACGATGCCGGTGAGATAGCCCATCTCCTCCTTCAGCCCTTCGATGCCTCGGGAGGAAGCGTATACCGCATTGATCTTTTTGATCTTCCAGGATACGTTGATCATGGTGTCCCGTGGAATGTTGACGCAGTCCACCGTGCCGTCAGGCACGTCATAGGTCACCAGAATCATGGTATCCGTATTTCCGCCGCCGCCGGTATCCTTCCCCAGCAGCAGGAAGGTGAACACGTCCTCTTTCCGACCGGAGGCCACATCCGGCTCCCCCTCGCCGTCCAAATTCTCGTCCGGAACTTGGGTCTGTCCTGGCGGGTTTTTGGGGTTGCTGCCGGACACGCCGGGACGGTCGTTTTCACTGACATCCGGGGCCTTGACAAATATGGCCCACCAGCCTGCCGCCGCCAGTACCAGGGACATCAGGCAGCACAGCGCAATGACACCGGCCTTCCGTCCCTTTCCCCAGCTCTTCCAGCCGCCGCCGGCCTTCGCCTTTTTTACCTTTGGTCCCGCTTTTTTCGATACTTTGGGCTGTATCTCCTCCGCAAAGGGGTCGCCACCCTTCTGCCAGCTGCCGCCGGCTTCATGCTTGCCTTTCTTCATGCCGCTTTCCTTTCAGATATTCCCTCGCCCGCACACTATAGGAGTTGACCGCAACTCCTCTTTTTTCCAAACTCTCTATGGACATCTCCAGCCCCATGAGCATGGCCTTGTCCAAGTCCCGAAAAGCCAGCTCCCGCATTTCCGTCAAATCACAGAAATCCCTGTTGGGCTCGATGTAATCCGCCAGATAAATGATTTTTTCCAGCGTGGTCATGTCCGCCTTTCCGGTGGTATGCCACCGGATGGCGCTCTCTATCTGATCTGACGCGCCGAAAATATGTTTTGCCAAAGCCGCGCCGGAGACAGCGTGGTACAGCTTCTCCTCGTCCCGCTCCTCGCCGTCCAGCACGACACCATATTGACGAAATATCTCCCGATGTTGTTCCCCGTTCAATTTTTTTGTGCAGTCGTGGAGCAGGGCGGCCCGGCGGGCCGTCTCCTCGTCCTCGCCCCACCGCAGGGCCAGTTCCCCCGCCGTCTGCTCGGTACCCAGCACATGGGGGACCCGCTTGCGCCGCAGCATACTCAGGGCAACGCACCGCAGCTCGTCCAGAGGCAGCGCCTTCAAATTCCGCTTCACGCCGTACAGCTCCTCCCGCAGGATATAGCCGTAGACGGCGGGATCCAGATACTCCCCGCCTCCGCCTTCCGCCAGATGCTCCCGCAGACGGGTGGAGGAAATATCCACAATATGCGGCAATGCAATCGTCACCACGTCCGCGCCGAGGGTTTCTCTCAGATAGGCCCGCTGAACGGAAAACAGCTCCTCCGAGTCCTTCTCGCTCCGTCCGAAGGCGCAGAGCGTACAGAGCTTCGCAATTTCCCCCGGCTCCCGCCAGCGGTGGAAGGTAAGGAACATATCCGTTCCCATCAGCAGATACAGCGCATCCTTGGGATGCGCTTTTTTCAGCTGGCGCAGGGTGTCCAGGGTATAGCTCCTGCCCTCCCGGCGCAGCTCCAGGTCGTCCACCTGGACAGCAGGGCCCAGGGCCTCCGCCGCCAGCCGGACCATTTCCAGCCGCTGCGCCGCTGCGGGAGCGTCTGCGTCCATGCGCTTATGGGGAGGGATGCCGGTAGGAATCAGGTACAGCCGGTCCAGGGCCAGGTATTCCAGCGCAAAGCGCGCCGCTTCCATATGGCCCAGATGGATGGGATTAAAAGTTCCGCCATAAATTCCGATTTTCAAAGCACAGCCTCTTTTCCTTCCCCGGGACGGGGGTGATCTGCCTGCGCGGCAATAAGGTAGCACAGGTTTGAAGCAATGTCAACTGGTTGCCTTGGTTTTTCGGTCACGGAGCAGCTCGATTTTTCGTTTGCTTTTATCATAGTGCTGACGGTAGAGGACAAATTTCGTCCCAATGACCTGGACGGGTTCGCTGCGGGTCAGCTTTGCCATCTGGTCGCAGGCTTCCCTGGCCGTCAGCATGGAATTTTCCAGCACCTTGCATTTGATGAGTTCTCTTGCCTCCAGGGCGTCGTTTGCCTGCTTGATTAAATTGTCGTTGATGCCGTCTTTTCCGATATGGATGATGGTATCGGCGGTATTGGCGATGCCTCTTAATTGGGCTCGCTGCTTACTGGTCAGTTCCATAAGAAGATGGTTCCTTTCTGCCGCCGCTGCGCGGCGGCATCAGTTAAATCTGCGGCCCTGCGGGCCGCCCTGCTTTTTCTTCTTTCTTCGTTGAAGAAGGTTTAGTAACGCCCCGGGGGGGCGGCGGGGGCGTTGTTGTTTGTTTAG
>VSNB01000308.1 GCA_009774055.1 Clostridiales bacterium | reverse complement strand
GGATTCACCGTCCTGCCGGACAAGGGGTTTGAGGAGTTTCGCCGGGAGGAGTTCGACTGCCTGGTCCTGCCGGGCATATGGGAGCCCCGCCTGAAGCTGTCCCGCTATAGCGGCGTGCTGCGTTTCTTTCACCTCCATCAGCAGCAGGCGAACGTCCGAGAGGACACCCACCAGATTTTCCCGCGTCTGCTGAAGCTGGGAGTAGGCGTCTCTGGCGGCGGTCAGGTCGCTGACGCGGTAGTTTTCCACCTGGACCCGCTGTACCGCCAGCTGCTGAGACAATTCCATGAGCCCGTTCTGCGCCATGCGGAGATTTTCAGACGCATAGAACCGCTGTCCGCTGGATTTAGGCTGCCCGCTCATAGGGGCCGGCCTCCTTTCTCAATGACAGGAACATAATGTTTTTCTCCTGAGATTTCACCGACATAGTGATTTCCTCCGTTTCAAAATGGGAAATTGAGGGAAGCCATCTGGGCCCGCCCTCAAATTCTGTGTTGATTATGAATGCCGCACAGTCAGGCAAACAGGCTTGTTTGCACCTGCTCCGTCCGGATGCCGCGCTGCTCCATAAGCTCCGCCATACGTTCTTTGCTCAAATGTTTTTCGAGGCCCCTTCGCTGGCTGTAGGTCAAGTTGTCCAGGTCGCCGGTCAGAACCAGTTTTTCCAGGGAACGAACCTTCTGCGCCTGTCGGGCCGCTTGCCTGGCCCGTTTCTGCTCCTTCCGCAGCTTCTCCTCATCAGCTTGATGCACCACCTCGATCCCGGCGGCGGTATCCGCCAGATCCCGCATGATGTCGCGGGTGTTCTGCCGCTGGGCGCGGAAGTTTACCAGCTCATACCGCAGGGACTTGTCACAATACAGCTCGTGATGGTGGTTCAACATGAAGCGGTCGATGATATGATGCTTCGCATACCACACGATTGCCTCGCAAAGCGTCAGATCGGATCATATCCGGCGTGTCATTTTTTTGCCGTCCGGTTATAGCAGCAGTGCTGCTTGCAAATGCGGTCATTATGTTTCGCCGCCAACGCAAGCTGGGACGGCGGTAGAGCCTGGAGCTTGTCCAGCAGCCGCAGCGCATCGGAATCGTTGAGATCCAGGCTGTCCTGCAGCAGGTACTGCGGCGATGTCTCAAGGGCGTTGCAGATCATAATAAATCTCGGAATGCTGGGCAGCTTCACACCGGATTCGGTTTTTCGAATGTGAACCGCGCCCACTCCGCATAGTTCCGCCAGGCGGTTGCTGGTGGTTCCCTTCTTTCTGCGGGCGGTATGTATCCGTGCTCCCAATGTACGTGATACTGTGGTCATGACGTCCTCCTTTGTAGTCTATTGGGCATATGGGTGATGCCTATAAATTACAAAGCCGGGGAAATTTGCGATAGCGCCCAACAGACTACATTTTGACAAAAAAGGAACTTTTCTGCAAATCCTGCACAAAAAAGTGGTGGCATCTCGAAAGATACCACCGCCCTTTGCGACTTGTCACTTGCGCTGCCGCGCCTGCTCCCGCTCAAACCTGGTTCTCCAGGTCTTTACGGCCTGTTCTCTCAGAAAAGCCGTTAGCGGGGCCAGTTTCTGGTCTTCATCGAATTCCTCCAGTGCATCGTAGTACGCTCGCCGATCCTCTTCGTGGATGATGATGGACGGGTGATCCCAGAGCAATAGACTTTTTACGCCAACCGGCAACGATCTCGTCATAGAGCATACGGTTCACCTCAACCATCCAGAACTACGCCCTGCTTCCAGCACTCCGCAATATAGTCCCTGGGTTCATAATAGAACGAGGAATTATAATCGGAGAGCTTTTCATCGATCCAGGAGGTATAGACCTTCAGCAGCGTCTCCACCACATTGTCCTCTCCGGAAACATCTTCAATCAGCCGGGCGTATACTTTGCCCACCGTCCAAACATCCGGCACGGTGTAACGGGCCGCAGATACATTGTCGAAGCTGCCGCCTTGCAGAGAAAATTCCGCAATGGTATCATCCGCCGCCTTCTCTATGGGATCGCAGTGCAGCACATCCGCATAGTCATAGATGGCCTGTACGCCTTTCTCACCAAGACCGGCGGCAACATCCCCGCGCCTGGCGTGGAGCATCCTGCCGATCTGTTCGATCAAAGAGCAGGTAAAGAAAAGCGCGCTGTTATTTCGTTTGCACATCCGTCACATAACTCCTCTCAAATTTCAGTGCGGCCAGAGCCTTTGCCGTATGAAAGCTGATCTGGTGGGTTGGATATTTGAATTTTGCCAGCTCCCAGAAAGCTGCCCGGCTGATTTCTCCATCCAAAAAACTTTGCACATAGTTAAAAATCGTATCATCTGCCATAGGCCCTTCCACCACGTCGTAGCTGTGGGGTGTTCCGGCGCGGCAGGCTGCAACGAAATCCAGCCATTCTTCCGTCATTTCCGGGAACCTCTTTATAGAGAGCTCCGCCTGATCGTCAAAAGAGTAGACATTGACAACTCCCGCTGTGCCGAACTTGGTCGCCCACCGGATGGCCTGCCGCTCTATGGCAGTACAGTAGAAGCCCCAGAAAAAATCCTTCTGGAACCGCTGCACCCGAATCTCAGGATATTCCACAACAACTCGACTTCCATGGTATAAGATCTGCATATGTATCCTCCACAAATCCTCTTTATGTTCATTATACCCGTTTTTTCCGACTTGTGCAACTGCCTTATACCCTTTTCGTCACCAACTCCCGCACAATATCATCCCCCAGCAGCTCGCTGGTGCGGTAGACATTCTGACAGAATGGCCGCAGGCTGAAATCCATGCCGGGGCGGCCTTTATCCAGCAGGACGCCAGTGACAGTGAACTGGTGCGCCACTTGCTCCTGGTGAAGTTCGTCTTGGTAGTCTTCCGACAGAAGGCACTCGCCGTCCGTAATGAACACGATGTCAGCGTTTTCAAAACTATCCTCTTTCATCAACTGGACAGCTTTCGTCATCGGGGTCTGGAAGTTGGTGCCGCCGTCAAGAAAGGTTTCCGCAGCCCGCATTTTGTCCTCCACGGTGTACTCACCGGGACGGAATTGGAGGAAGTTCGCATTTTAAATGATTTGACAATGGATATGGCAAATTTTCGGAGGATATTGATGTTTCTCCTAAAAATCAAGTAAATGAGCAACTATCCCCGCAAAACAAAGCATTTCCCCGCATTTCTTGAGGATTGCACCCCCTATTTACTACTTATTTACTACTGGGGAATGATGTCAACGCCAATTTGAAATTGTAAGAAAACGCCGAAGAAATTTTGTAGTTTTTCGGCGGCAAGGGGGGCAACAAAA
>VSNB01000307.1 GCA_009774055.1 Clostridiales bacterium | reverse complement strand
AATTCCTGCTGAACTGCTTTCAGCTCCAATTCTCCCATATACTTCTCCGCCTCCCGGCGCACGTTGGCAAGGCCGATCCCGTGCATGGGGGCATCCTCCTGTTTCGTTGTGACAGGCAAGCCGTCCTGCCCGAATACCACCTCACCCGAAAAAGAGTTTTTGACCTCTATCAGAAAGAAACGTCCTTTTCTCTTTCCAGTCAGTACAATAAACCGTTCACCCTTACCCACCTTCTCACAAGCCTCTACCGCGTTTTGCAGAAGATTTTGAAGGATGATACCCACATCAAAGGCGTCATAGGCCCCCGGATCGGGGTAATGGAACTCCGCCTGGAAGCGGATGCCCAAATCAAGACTCTGCCGCCGTATCTCGTTGACGATCACATCCGTGACCGGGTTGCCCGTCTGGAGCGTCAGCTCAAAGCCGCTCATGCTCTCGTCCATTTTGGCGATATAGTCCTCCAGGCTGGCATATTCGCCGCTCTGCGCCAGACCCTTGATGTTGGTCAGGTGGCCCCGCATTTCGTGTTTCAGTCCACGGATACGGGTGTAGAACTGTTCCGCCTCATGGATACGCGCACGGATCGCCTGTGTCTGCTGGTACTCCATGTAGTGCGTGGCCTGTTCCTCCCGGAGTGCGGCCATACCTTGCTGAAAAGCGATGGTCAGATAGGCCCCGGCGTAGAACAGCAGGGCCAGCATTGGCACTACCGCCAAAAACGCCGGGTGGCGCTCATAGAGTTGGAACAGAACGCCGTCCTTGAACTCAATTAGCAACCGGGAAATCACCTGTCCGAACAGAATCCCCGCTGTTGGTACCAGGGCGAGATAGCACAGCTCCCGCCGGTGGAGCGTCATTTTTTGCTTTCGCATTTGACGTTGGAGTGCATAGAGCATAACGGCCAGCATGGAGGCATGGGACAGCAGGAACAGCATAACCAGCAGAGCGGCGCGGAGAAAGACTGCCTCCGGCGGTTCCAGGCGGTAGGGGACTGACCGCTCCACGATGAAATACAGACTTTGTACCATCAGGCCGCTGGAAATTCTGGCGTTGAAGTAGAGCAGCGTCAGAAGGAACACAGACGGCTTTTCCAGGCCGATCCACTTGGATACCGCCAGCAGCATCACCATCAGGATCAGCCCGAAGGAGCCTTGGGGCAGCGCCGCCCGGTTGCAGACGATCTCAAAAAGAATATAGACGAAAAAAACAAGGAGCAGCCCGCGCCGCCTTTTGTCCTGGGGAACGAAAGGCCGGAAGAAAGCGGTGAGCAGGGCGGCGTATGTCAATTCCGCCCCAGTGGAAAATACCTGATTGAATATCCGAAATCCTGTTTCACTCATATACCGGCCCCCCTTTTCACAAAGCGGAGGTAGGCTTTCACGAAGTCCTGGTACTTGTATTTGGAGATCAACAGCTTCTCCCCATTGGTCAGCGTCAGCTCCGTCTTGCTGTACCCCTCCACATAGGCGAGATTGACCAGATAGCCCTTGTGGACACGGAAGAACTGATCGCCCAGCTCCGCCTCCAAGTCCCGGATTTTTGCGTAGCAGGAAAATTCCCCGTCTTTCAGACGCAGCATAACCTTGTGATTGCTGCTTTCAATGTAATAAATGCTGTCCAGCGGTACGGTTCGGCTTGTGCCAGCAGATTGGAGCGTGAGCGCATGGGAAAGCTGCGGCTGAACACGGCCCGCCTCGATCTGTTCCACGGCGCGGGCAAAGACCTGGGCAAACTTTTCCTCGTCCACTGGCTTCAGCAGATATTGGAACGCACCCACGTCAAAGGCATCGAACACATACCGCTCATAGCCGGTCACAAAGATAATGACCGGCTGGGCGGCAGAGTTGCCCTCCCTGATCTGACGGGCCAGCGCCATGCCGTCCAATCCGGCAGCGTTTAGCTCAATATCCAGAAATAGTAGGTCAATTCCCCGGTGGTCTGCGAGACAGTCACCGGCAGAAGCGTACTCCACGACTTCACAGGGGCAGTCCTGTGCCCGGATCAGGGACGCGAGGTAGGCACGGGTCGGGGCTTCATCATCACAAATTGCTATTCTTATCATGGCGATATTCCTCTATTTGTTTATTCGTTCAAATGGCCGTCAGGATAAACCTGGCTGACGTGACTGGACGGTTTAATAGCGTAACTGGACAGCACAGCTTGTCTCTGACATTATATCATAAGAGGAAAGGGCACAAGAGACACCTTTTCATTTGGGGACTTCCATTTATCCGCTCGGTATGTTATAATAGGCTTCTAATTTACGAAAGCATACGGAGCGGATATAAAATGGAGCCTATGAATTTGAGAATTGGCGAGAAGCTGAAAAGCATCCGCATGGCCCGCACTCTTTCCCTGGACGATGCTGCTGCGCTCACGGGTGTAAGCAAGCCCATGTTGGGCCAGATCGAACGCGGCCAGTCTGTCCCAACAGTGACGACCCTCTGGAAGATCGCCACGGGGCTGAAAACACCGCTGTCCGCATTCCTGGAGGAACCGCAGACGGAATATACCGTTACTGGCCCGGACGAGGCAAACGTAGTCTTGGGGGACGGCGGCAAAATGAGGGCCTATCCGCTGTTTACCTATGACCCGGTGCGGAGCGTGGAGACATTCTACATTGAATTTGACCCGGAGTGCCGCCATTCCTCGGACAAGCACGATGAGGGTGTGGAGGAACACATCTTTGTCCTGCGGGGGACGCTGCGGCTCGTCCTGGGGGACAGGCCGGTGGAGGTCAGCGAGAGACAGGCTATCCGCTTCCGGGCCGACATTCCCCACGCCTATCAGAACTTGTCCGGGGACAGGTGTGAGGTCTACAACACCATATTCTATCCACGCCATTAAGGAGGACACAGATTATGTATGAACTGATCCAGGTTTCGGAGCGAAGCTATTACATCCAAAGTCCGGCGAAGATCGGACTGGTGCGATTGGATGTGCAGGACGTCTGCCTGATCGACAGCGGCAACGATAAGGACGCGGGGCGTAAAGTCCGTCAGCTTCTGGACGCCAACGGCTGGCGGCTCACCGCCATCTACAACACCCACTCCAACGCTGACCACATCGGCGGCAACAGGTATTTGCAGGGCCAGACCGGGTGCAAAATCTATGCGCCGGGGATCGACTGCGCCTTTACCCGCCACCCTGTCCTGGAGCCGTCCTTTTTGTACGGCGGCTATCCGTGTAAGGAGCTACGGCACAAATTCCTCATGGCCCAGGAGAGCGACGCCCAGGAGTTGACGAAGGAATGTCTGCCGGAGGGCTTTGAGAGCATCCCCCTGCTGGGACACTTCTTTGACATGGTGGGCTTTCGGACGAGCGATGATGTGGTCTATCT
>VSNB01000306.1 GCA_009774055.1 Clostridiales bacterium | reverse complement strand
GAACAGCACGGAGGGCTCCATCCAGGGAGTGGACGTGGCCCGGTCTATGCTGAACATCGCCGCCAGCCCGGCCTTCGCCAGCCGGACGGATACGGAATTCCTGGCGGGCATCCGGGACGGCTCGGTCATCGCCGGCGTCAGCGGCACGTGGAACGCGGTGGCGGTGGAGGAGGCCTGGGGCCGGAACGCCGGAGCGGCCAAGCTCCCCTCCTTTACCTGCAAGGGCCGGCAGATCCAGATGGCCTCCTTCTCCGGCTGCAAGCTCATCGGCGTAAACGCCTATTCCAAGCACCCGGAGTGGGCGGCACGGCTGGCGGAGTGGATCACCAGCGAGGAGAACCAGCGTCTGCGCTTCCAGCTGCGGGGCCAGGGCCCCGCCAACGCCAGCGCCGCCAACTCCCCGGAGGTCCAGGCGTCCCCGGCTATCTCCGCCCTGCTGGCCCAGTCGGAGTTCTCCCAGCTCCAGAGGGTGGGGGGCAAGTTCTGGGATCCGGTGGCGGAATTCGCCGGCAGCATGGCCCAGGGCAATCCCTCCGGCGCCTCCCTCCAGGCCCAGCTGGACCGGCTGGTGGAGGGCGTGACGGCGCGGTAGCGGAGAGGCTCTGTACTTACATATTCGGAGGGATCGCATGAAAGGGAAACTGACATTACAGCAGCGCCTTGTCCTGCCTATCGTTCTGCTGGGACTGGTGGCCCTGCTGTCCAATATTCTGGCGGTATTCAGCATCAACAACGTCCATTCCAACGCGGGAACCATCGTGGACGAGCTTATGGTCAGCGAGGCGAAGCTGGAGGAGATCCGGCGCTCCATGATGGACATCCACCGGCTGGCCTTGTCCCACATCGTGGCAGCGGACCACGCCACCATGATCCGCCTGGTCCAGGAAATCAAGGCGGAGGAGGCCGTCCTGGACAGCCAGCTGGCGGATTATGAGGGCTTTGTGGCCGAAAGGGACCGGGAGACGTACCGCGCCCTCCTGACGGACTACGACGCCTTCAAGCACGCCCTGGTCCACCTGGTCTGCGCCAGTGCCGACAGCAGGACCCAGGACGCCTACGCCACGGCCAACGGGGACGTGGCCGCCTGGAGCGGCGCGGCGGAGACGGACATCGACGCCCTGGCCGGCTCCGTCAGCACCCAGGCGGAGGAAGCCCGGGGACGGCTCTCCCTGGTCTACATCGTCTCCCTGGCGGCCAGCGCCGTGACCCTTGCGCTGGGCGTGGCGCTGGTGGCGGCGGGGTTCCGGATCATCCGGAAGTATGTTGTCTCCCCCATCCAGGACGCCATCGGGATGCTCCAGGGCAGCTCGGAGCGGCTTGGCGGGGTGGTGGGCGAGGTACGCCGCCGGACCCAGACCTCCAGCGGCAGTGTCCGCCAGCTCTCCGGCCTGACGGAGCAGCTCTCCGCCGCCCTGGAGGAGATTGCCGGCAGCGTCTCCTCCATTAGCTCCAACGCCCTGGGCATCCAGGGAGACGCCAAGGACATGGTGGAGGAGTGCGCCGCCATTACGGCCTATTCCGCCGGAATGCGGGGCCGTGCGGAGGAGCTGGAGCGGTCCGCCCAGGCGGAAAAGGAGGCGGTCCGGGCCAGAACGGAGGAGATCATGACCGTGCTGAACCAGGCCATTGAGAAAAGCCGCAGCGTCGACCAGATCAACAGCCTGACCAAGGACATCCTGTCCATATCCTCCTCCACGGATCTGATTGCCATCAACGCCTCCATAGAGGCCGCCCGGGCCGGCGCGGCGGGAAAGGGTTTCGCCGTGGTGGCCCAGGAGATCCGCAAGCTGGCCGACTCCTGCGCCGAAACCGCCAACCACATCCAGGCGGTCAGCGGCGAAGTCACCGGAGCGGTGGACTACCTCTCCGGCAGCGCGGAGGAGCTGGCGGAGTATCTGGGCCGGGCCCTTCTGGAGCAGCTGGAGCAGTCTGTCCATACCGGGCAGCAGTACCGGGAGGACTCCGGCTACGTTGGCCGCTCCATGGAGGCATTCCACCAGCGTGCGGACCGTCTGCGGACCGCTATGGACGAGATTGCCGGCTCCATTGCCAGCATTTCCGGGGCCATTGACGGCGCGGCCTCTGGCCTCACCGGCGCAGCTGGCAGCACCCGCGCCCTGGTGGACGACATGGCCGGCATCACCGGGCGCATGGACGCCAGCCAGGAGATTGCCGGCGAACTGCAGCGGCAGACGGACGTATTTGCCAACCTGTAACGCGGAACCCCCGCCATTTTTCTCAAAATGGCGGGGGCCTTTTGCTGCCTGTCAGTCAGCGGGCGCGGCGGACGTTTATGGAAGAGGATGTCCGGCGGCCAGATACAGCCGGTACCACTCTTCCCGGGTCAGATCCAGCGAGCAGGCCTGCGCAATCTCCTGCAGGCGGGAAGCCTTTGCCGTTCCGGTAATCAGCTACATCTTCGCCGGATGCCGGAGGACCCACGCCGCGGCAATGGCGGCGGGACTGACCTCGTACTGGGACGCCAGCGCGTCCAGCTTCCGGTTCAGATCCGGATAGCGCTCGTCCCCAGGAAGCAGCCGCCCCAGTTGGGCGCCTGGAAGGGGGACCAGGCCTGGATCGTCATGCTGTTCAGCCGGGAGTAGTCCAGCACGCTCCCATCCCGGTCAGCGGAGCCGGGAGATTCATGTTGACCTCCATACCGTTTGCCACCATGTTGGAAACCGGCAGGCTGAACTGCAGCTGATTGATCAGCAGGGGCTGCCGGACCGTCCGCTTGAGCAGTTCGATCTGCATGGGCTTGTGGTTGGAGACACCGAAGCAGCGCACCTTCCCCTTCCGCTCCAGTTCGTCAAAGGCATCCGCTACCTCCTCCGGTTCTGTCAGCGCATCGGGGTGGTGGATGAGCAGTACATCCAGATAGTCAGTCTGCAAACGCTTCAAAATTCCATCCACGGCGCGCAGCAGGTGCTCCCTGGAGGAGTCATAGAAGCCCTGGCGGGTGCCGCATTTAGACTGGAGGATCAGGTTCTCCCGGCGGATGGAGGCGTCGCTCCTGATCGCCGCGCCGAAGCGTTCCTCACAGGCTCCGCCGCCGTAAATGACGGCATGGTCAAAGTAATTCGCGCCGCAATCCAACGCGGTGTGGATAAAACGTCCCAGGTTCTGTCGGTCCAGCGCGCCCAGACGCATACAGCCTACGACGATGGAGGGGACCCTCCGTCCGCCGCCCAAGCGGATATCTTTCATGACAGATTCCTCCTTGTGGTGTCATAATTGCCTGGGGGACCTGGTGGTCTAAGCAAAAAGCAAAGCGGATTTTCTAAGAGCCTGTTTAAAATCTTCTAATGAGGATGGCAATGAGGGGAAAAATGAGAATCTGAGCAGAAATAAAGAG
>VSNB01000305.1 GCA_009774055.1 Clostridiales bacterium | reverse complement strand
TCCCGGTGATACATCCTCTTTACCCCCATATTCAAGGGTTTTTCCCCCAAACCCCTCTTTTTGGCCTCCTTTATGATACCACACTTTTGAATCTTTTTCAGCTGTTTCTTCCCTGCTTTTCTTTGCTTAATTCTTATTTTTCACTTTTTTAGCTGCTGAAAAGTTTTTCAGCAGGCCCTAATATAGGGGGACATTTGTCCACCTGGTCTATGGGTGGACAAATGTCCACTTTGCCGGAGGGCAGCAGTTTTTGACGCTGTAACCGCGTCCGCTCCTGCTTCTTTCTCTCGCCCTCGGTGGAGGACTGACCAATCAGCAGTTGAATGTCAGCCATGTAGAAAGCACCGTCTGTCAGGACTTCCACAAGGCCAAATTCCATGAAAACCTTGATTGCCCTCTCTACCGTCCCGATCTGGTGCCGGGTGAAGGTGGCAATGGTCTGGACGGTATGGGGAAGATGCTCATTGAGCATGAGGATTCCGCCGCTTTTCAGGGACATAAGGTACATTTTCAGCAGCAGATTCGAGTACAGCAGGCCATCCGGCATACTTTCCAGGACAACCATAGTCTCGCTGTTGTAAAAACCTTCTTTCAGTTTGAGATAGTAAAATCTCCTGTTTTCAGCCATAGGGTAAAACTCCTTTGTAGAATCGCCGTTGCGGGCCGTTAGAGGGCCTTCCGGGGTGCTGGATAAAAAGTATCAGCCCCCTATTGAGCCGCCCTCAGAAAGCCTTGCAAAATCAGAGCTTTTTAAGCCCTAAATGCGTAGAAGCGTAGTAGCGTTTGCGCTGGCGCTCTGCTTCTTTCTTCCGGCGGGCTGCAACAGCACACTCCGGGCAGTATTTCGCCCGGTTGGATTTCGGCAGATAGTAGCCGCCGCAGAGGACGCATTTCTTCCTGTCTGCCCGGTGGGGCAGGGCGGCGCACAGGCCAGCGTCCAGAGGCAGGACGGCGGCGCGGAACCATTTGCAGATCAGCGAGTATGTGATACTCTGCGGGCAGACACATTCCTCGCCATCGTCCAGAAGAAGACAGTACCCGCAGTCATAGTTACAGCAGCTATGTACCAACCTTCTGGCGGTGCGGTACTGCTGATAGTTCATGTGGACAATCACGGCTCGTTCTCTCCTGCCGGTAACTTGATGTAGATGTGATAGGGGGTATGGAGGGCAATCAGCTTCTTCTCTACCAGCCCCACGTCCTCCAACTCCCGGAGGGACTGCGCTACGGTGCTGGGGGTACGGTCGATGATTTCCGCGATGGTCTTGTTGTAGAACGCCAGATACCGCCGCCCGCGCTTGTCGGTCTGCGCGGCCTCGGAGTTCAGTATCATATCCAGCATGATCGCGTAGACCTCCTTTGCGGTCAGCCGGATATTCATGCCCAACAGGAACCGGGGATAAGCCAGGTAAGGCGGCAGGGTGGAGCCGCTGGTGATGTAGTCAGTTTTCATGTTCCTTCTCCATTTCGTGTCGGATTTCATGTACTTTCTCAAAAAATCCTTTGATTGCGGTCGTGACAGAATAGGCACTATCGCCCAATGCGTCAAATTGAGAAATTGACATCCCTGCAAAAATGTCCGCCCGGTGATGGAGGGATTCAATGCCGGAAACATAGCGAACGCATAGGGCCTTAAACTCACTCAACGCCGATTCGCTGTCCATCATCCCCTGCCGCTTCGGTACGGGCGGTGCTACGGTCAGAACGGCAGCGGCTTTCTCCTGCTGGTCAGGGGGCAGTCTGGAAATTTTCAGCGCGGCCCCTTTGCTAATCTTGTCGCCAGCGTCCCGAATGGTTTTCTTTGCCTCCGGGGTCAAGTTGGCGGCGTTCTGGACAAGCCGCTCCACGGTGCGTTTGCTCACACCCAGCTTATCAGCGGTGTCCTCCGAAAAGGGCTTTGCCGGTAAAAGCGTCAAATTGTCGTTCTTAGCCGTCTGCCCGTTTCGCTGGCCCTGGCGGGTTTCCGGGTGGATGGCTTCATAGAGTTCCTTCCGACGCAAGAGCAGATCACCCAGCTCACGGTGGGACAGTCCCGCCCGGACAAAGTTCTCGTCTATCTCCGCCAACTCCGCTTGCAACCCGTCCGCTTCGCTGACAACGCACTCAATCTCCGTCCAGCCCAGCAGCTTCGCCGCTTCCAGACGGTGAAGTCCGGCGATAAGTGTGTTGTCCTGAGTGACGGTGATCGGATTCATCAGTCCCACGGCGGCGATGCTCCGAGCCAGTTCCTCCACGTTTTTCGGTTGGGTGTCCCGCCGTCCAGGATTGATTTTGATTTCGCTGATTTTCATTTGCATGGCGGTTGCCCTCAATGCGAAAATATAGCGATAATCCGGTTGAGCATTTCCAGGTCGGGGCTGTCCAGCGATTCCCCCAGCCTGTGGAGAAAAGCAATCTCCGCAGCGTTCAGCGAACGGCGGTCCAGGTGAAACCACTCGGCAACTCTGACACCGCCATGATGGCCCTTGACAGTTTCTACCGGATAGGAGCAGGTCAGCACCACAATGTCACGGCGAATTGTGCCGGTGCTGACGTTAAACTCATGCGCCAGATTTCTGTAAGTATCGTGCCGCCGGAGGCATAAAACCTCCAAAATCTTTTGGCGGCGTTCCCACGGGTTCATATCCATAATTCAAAAATCCTTTCGTAAAATTGATGTGTTATCGTTCGGTTTCCCTCTGCTGGTGCTGTCCCTCATGGGCCAGCCGGTCAGCGGCCTTGCGGAGATTTTCAACGGCTTTGATTTCATCCCGCATATCCCGCATTTTCTGATAATCGAAATCCTTCTGCGCGGTCAGCTTTGCAACCTCGGCCCGCCATGCCTTGGGCGTGATCGCCTCGCCGGATTCTTTTAGCCGTTTGAGAAAATCAGCAGCGGCGTCAAAGTCGGCTAACTCGGCCCTATGCTCCTGCTGGTACTTCTCCCGCTTACCCGGTTTCACCTTATCCAGCTTTTGGCGAATGGGCTTGTACTTCTCATACTGCGCCCACATTTCCAGCCGTTCATCCAAGACGGCAAGACGGCGCTCGGCCTTGACAATTTTGCCGCGCAAATCGTAATAGGCATCATTCATGGCGGAGACTTTTTCATAAAGCTGCTCCATGGAAGTAATGCCGTTTCCCTGCAAAAATGCCAGCAGTTTAGCGTTCTCCTGGAGAGCCTTAATCTTGCCGGAGCGGTAGCGGGCTTTGTTCCTGTTGACCTCCGCCTGGGCTTCGTATAACCGGGCTACAAGGCTGCCGCTGTCCTGGGGCTGTTCGGCCTGGGCCTGCTCCTTCGTCCAGTTGTAAATCCGGGTGATGCGAGCCTTGAGTTCCTTCAGCAATTTGTTATCTGCGGCAATTTGGCGATTGATGTTCCCTTTCTCCGTTTGGCTGCCCTTTCGTTCCATATGCGAGGCGGCAACGCC
>VSNB01000304.1 GCA_009774055.1 Clostridiales bacterium | reverse complement strand
CTGGAACGTCCCAATAGGTCCCGATGCTCTCGTCCAGATCAATGACGCCCTCCTCCCGGAGGATCATGGCGGCCATGCCTACGGCGACCTTGCTGATGGAGGCCGAGCGGATCTTGTGGTCCGGCGTCATGGGCACGGAATCCCGGACCGCCCAGCCGCAGGCGAAGGCGTCCGTAACGATCCCGTCCTCCACCACGGCCACCTGCATACCCATGGCCCCGTACTTCGCCGCCACGGCCTCCACCTTCTTCTGGATTTCCTCGTGGCGGGCCCGGCTGGCGCTCTCCGTCCGCCGGGTTTCCAGCTGCGCGGCCAGGGACTGGGCCAGGGGCTCCTGGCGGTCATAGGCGGCGAAGGCCACCAGCGTCTGGGCCAGCTGGCCCCGGGAGACGGGGAGCTCCGGGTGGATGGTATCCGCCGCCATGCCGGAGAACAGACGGTTTTCCAGGGCCCAGGCCAGGGGCCTGCGGGCGTACGCCGGCACCTGGTCTTCGTCCCGGTACCCTGAGAGGGTGGGCTCCTCCGCCTCCTCTGGCGCGGCGAGGCGGTAGAGGAACGCCGCCAGCTGGCTCCGGGACACCGGCGACTGGGGAGAAAAGGCTCCCTCCGCAGTGCCAGAGACGATGCCCCGCTCCACGGCCCAGGCCACCGCGTTGGCCCAGGGGTCCTCGGCGGATACGTCGGAGAAGCCGCCGCTATAAGCGGGAGCCTCCTGTCCGCTCATCCGCAGCAGGGTGTGCATCAGCTCCCCCCGGGAGGCAAAGTCCTCCGGAGCAAAGCGGCCCGGCTCCTTCCCCTGCAGAAAACCGCAGGAGACGGCGTAGCTGATATAATCCGCCTGAGCGTCCCCGGCGGGCACATCGGAAAAGGAGGCCCTGCGCACCTCCTCCAGCGTAAGGGCGGGTGGCTCGGCGGAGGGCTCCTCCTTTGGCTCCGGCTCTGGCGGCGCGTCCTCAGACAGCCGGTCCGCCGTATGCTCCACGGCGGCGGGAGGCTCGGCAGGCGCATCCGCCGCCTGCCGGGTTCCGAAGGCCAGGGCCGCAGCCGCCAGAACCGCCGCCACGGCACAGGCCGCGAGGGGTACTATGACGCGTTTTTTCATTTCTCTCTCCTTTTTTGCCGCTTTTCAAGTGTATTAATTCTATTGTAGCGGTCCGTCAGGAAAAATCAATGGGCAAAGTAGACAAAGCACGGAAATCAATTTTCACACCAAAGAGAGACAAGAGCGTTAGGCTCAAGAAGGCAGTCAAAGGCCATTGGGACGAGCGAGGCGACGAGTACATAGTTGTTACCGAGGGCCATTTACCCTACTGCGAATCGCCGGAGCAGTATGTGTGCCGCATGGAAACCCGCAGGGAAATCCTGGCGGTGCTGGCGCTTTGCACAGAGAAACAGCAGGAGCGGTTTTTGCTCCATGCACTGTATGATTTTAGCTATGAGGAAGTCGGAAGGATTTGTGGTTGCTCCAAGGGAGCAGTGGAGAAGTCAATCAAATCTGTCAAAAAGATTTTTCAAAAATTTTGGAAAGTCTAATGGTATGAAGTCAAGTAGGTGATGCAAGGAAATTTTGAGAAGAATTGGACAAAAGGGGCCATAGGAGCCGCAAAAAGGCAACATCAACCCAAGCCCTGTCCCTGCAAATTTTTGAAACAGGGCCTGTTTGTCAGAGCAGTGAGCGACTTGCTCAGCTCTCTGGCGGGATATACAGGCGGTTGTCCATCAGCAGCCGATAGACCAACCGAACCAGTTTTCTGGCAGTTAAAGCGAGTGCGCGTTTATGCTGGAACTGATTGACCTCTTTGAATTTAAGGTCATAGCAGCGCCGGAACTCGGAGTCGCATCGTCTCACGGAGTTGGCGGCTTCCAGCAGGTAGTAACGTAAATAGCGGTTACCGGACTTCATGAGCTTGGTATGCTGAGCCTCGAAGTCGCCGGACTGGTGCTGCGTCCAGACAAGGCCGGCATATTTGGCAACGGACGTCTGAGAGTTAAAGCGGTGGACATCGCCGATCTCGGCATTGATACCAGCGGAGTAGACCTTGCCGATACCGGGGATGGAGGTAAGCGTGTTGGGGATGATCTGAAACTGCTGCTCAATGGCCTTTTCCAACACTTTAATTTGCTTTTCCAGTGCACTCATTGTGGCAATAGAAACGGCCATCGCCTGGTTTACAGAGTTGTTTACCGTGACAGGCAGGCGATAGGAGTTTCTGGCAGCGGCTTGGATGGCCTTTGCTTTTGCCGCTGGGTCTGCGAAGTTGCGCCCGGTTTCATCAATGAACCTGGTCAGTTCATCCAGATCAGCGTAGGCCAGCTCGTCCACCGTTTCAAACCGCTCCATGAGGGCGATGGTGGTGGCGCTGGAATTGGCAATGTCCTTGTCCTGGGCCATGCCGGAGCACTTGAGGAACAGGTAATTGGCGAAGTGCTGCTTCTCCCGCGTCAGATTCTGCACAACGTCAAATTTGGCCCTGGCGAGGGTTTGCGGGGATTTATAGCGGTAATCGTCCATGTAGGCATCCTTGCCGATCCTGCCGAAGCGGAGATGGTCGGCGATGACAAAGGCGTCCACCCAGTCATTCTTGGGCAGATCGGGATAGGAGTCCTTGAACTTCTTGACCTGCTTGGGATTGAGCACATGGATCTTCCTCTGGTACTATCCCAGCCGCCCGTCTTCCCGGAGGGCGCAGACCAGGCCATCCCCGTAGATGGACGTGGCCTCCAGGCCGATCACCACATCACTGATCTGCATGGCCTCCAGCGCCGACACGATCTTCTCTGACATCAGTTTAGCACCACCCAGGTTGTTTTGCACGGAAAAACTGCTGTACTTGCTTCCGTCCGGCTTCATCAGGTAGGTCACATTGTTTTTGCTGCTCACGTCAATGCCTACGAATAGCGAATTCACATTTTCACCTCCCCTGTGATGGGATTTCAGGCCAGCAGGCTTTGAGATGCCCATGATATCCGGAGCATCCGCAACCTCACGTATCAGAATCATTCCGGGACGGGCCAATGCGATTGCCCCTACTGCCAAAAGGGCGGCGACCTTCCCAGCAAACAGCTAGGTAGTGTTCACATAAGTTGGATTGAGATATAATCAAAGAATGAAAATAAAGAAAGAGCAATACGAGCAAATCAAAGAATGCTTTCCCAAGCAGCGGAAACCAGCCAAAATCAGTAATCTGGACGTATTGAATGCAGTGCTATACGTAGTGAAAAATGGGTGCAAATGGAGGAGCTTGCCCAAAGAATACGGAGATTGGCACGTGATCTATGTTCGGATAAACCGCTGGGCGAAAAAGGGCGTTTTGGAACAGGTATTTCTGCGGTTGCAGCAACTGGGAATTATTCAAATCCAAGTAAATAGACCTCTTGCGAAATTAGGCAAAGCGGTCAAAATTGCAGATACCAGCAATCAAGGAAAAGCGAAGAGCAAAGC
>VSNB01000303.1 GCA_009774055.1 Clostridiales bacterium | reverse complement strand
TAATGTGACGGTTGGAGGAAGTTCGCATTTTAAATGATTTGATAATGGATTGGGGTAATTTCAGGAGGATATTGAGGCTTTTCTGAACATCTCTATCCTCGACGCGGCAAAAGTCCTCACCAAAATGGACATCCAGCAGCCAGTGCATAGATTCCACAGACCACTCCATCCGGGCGTGATGAAGCAGGTCCAGTGGTAGCCTGTATAAATCATATTCAAAGCGTCAAAGTGATTCGCTATGGCCTGGGCCACGCAGTAGCCACTCTCCATCCCCGCCGAAATCCCCTCGCCCATCGGATTGAGGAACTCAGCAATCTCACCGGCGAACAGCACCCGGCCCTGCCCATAGGTGACGGAACAACCGGGCGGATATGGGGCATCAGCCATATCGGCCCCGCGCTTCCTGCCAGTCTTGGCGAGGTACTGCCGCTTGGCAAACAAAAACTCCGCATTCGCGATCCGGCTGTCGCATTGGTAGCCGGAGATCAGCCTGCCGCCGTCCGTCTTGTCAGGGTTCTCTACATAGTCGATGATGTCTTGAATGGATTTACCCACCGTCCGGCCCTTGCCTATGTGCAGAGACATAATGCGGGTGGCTGCCATTGGCGGTCTCTCCCTTCAAAAGAAACGGCCTGCCATTGGCGGACCGTTTCAGACTTATATTCAGTTTTCACCGCACCGTTCGGCCAGCGCCGCGCCCATACGCTGAATGTCCTGTTCCTCCTGGGGCAGCACCTCCCGCTTGTAGCCTCCGGTGAGCTTGTTTTCAAGGCTTTCCGGCCATGTTGCACTTCCACCATCGCCCCATCTGCCGCCAAATCCTCCGTCAAATCAGCGATCAGGTCGCCCTTACAGGCCATACTGGCGGCGCTGTAGGGGAATCCGGAGGCGGCGGTGGGGTAGACACCGGTGGTGCGGTCTACGAAGTAGGTGTCAAATCCGGCAGTCTTGATCTGCTCATCCGTCAGGTTCCGGGTCAGCTGATGGACGATGGCGCCGATCATTTCCAGATGGCCAAGCTCCTCTGTCCCGATGTCTGTTAAAAGCCCCTTCAATTCTGGATAGGGCATAGAAAACCGCTGGCTGAGGTAGCGCAGGGAAGCACCAAGCTCGCCGTCCGGTCCACCATATATCAATAGACTATAATATAGGCTAAAAAATAACGCGGTAGGTGATGGAGAGGGTGGAAGTGGCTTTGTCGAAGGTGCATGTCTCGATGATGAAGCGGGAGGCGGTGTTCTTTTGCTCCAGTGTGGCTTCGGCGGAACGGAGAGTAGCCAGGGCGGCGGAGATCAAGGATCGCAGGGTTTGGTGGATGGTAGCGTCATCCGTTCTGGCATGGAATCCGGACAGTTCCTGACGGATGGCGGCTTCGGACTCGTCCAGGCTGCGCTTGGCGGAGGCAAAGGCGTCCGGGTCCAGGATGCCGGACAGACAGGCATCCTGGAGGCGGGCCTGTTTGGTCTGGGTTTGGCGCATGGCTGCCTCCAGACGGGCTAGGTCGCCGCTGCCGCTCTAGTTGGTATACTACGGGACATTCAAGGTCTGTAAGTCTGCTCCGTCAACCCCTCCGTCACCCTCCAGGACGCGGAGTTTAAGGTGGCCTACGCGGACGGTTCCGTAGTGGGCGACAGCAACGGCATCTACAGAACAGACGAAAATGGCGAGATCCGTATCCCTGGCCTGAAGCCGGGAAAGAGCTTGGTAGTCACCGAGGTACGCGCCCCCGTCGGCTTCATCCTGGACACCCAGAGCCAGACCATCCAGATCCAGGCGGGCAAAACTGTATGCAAAACTAAATTCTACACAGCCACATCGAGTGGCTGTGTAGAATTGCATCGTGCGTGGCCGCTCGATCCAGCTATCGCATGATCTACCAAGGCGCAGAACGGAGCGGACCCCCCTCAAAAAAGATGCTAAGCATCTTTTTTGAAAGGGGCTCTGCTTTTTGATTTTATTTCAACTCCCGCACCGTCATGACCGCCCGGTGCTCGATGGGCTTCCATTCCACCTTGCCGAAGAGGGCGAGGACCGTAATGGGCACATAGGTCGCCATGAACAGGGGGAAGGTCAGGGTGTACAGGACTTTCTTCCAGGCGGAGGTGCGGATTCTCCTCCACTGGGTGGCGGTGGTGAGGGCTCCCGCCAGGAACAGCAGCAGGTAGGGCACCAGGAAGCTCATCCCCGCCGCCGCCAGCATGGGCAGGATCCGCCCGCCGGCCAGCAGCTCCATCACCGTGGCCAGGACCCCCGCAGCCGTACCGGCGATGGCCAGCACGATGGCCGGCGCCATGGACAGCAGCAGGTCCAGGCAGCTCAGGCCGCCCTGGCCGACCGTGCCCTTTGCCAGATGTCCGCCGCGGCGCAGCAGCACCAGCATGTTGCCCCGGACCCAGCGCATCCGCTGGCGCACGGACTGGCCCAGGCGGGTGGGCTGCTCGTCGAAGAGCTCCGCGCTGCCGCAGTAGCCGATCCGCACCCCTTTCAGAAGGCAGTCCACGGTGAACTCCGTGTCCTCGCTGAGGGAGTGGAAGGGCCAGCCGTCCAGACGGAGCATGATCTCCCGGCTGAAGAGATACCCGGTGCCGGACACCGTGGCGCTGAGTCCCAGGCGGGTCCGGGGGTCGTTGAGGAAGGCTGCGTCCCGCAGGAACCACAGGCCGTACCCGGCGGAAATCCAGTTGTCGCCGTAGTTCTTGGAGTTGCGGTAGCTGGTGACGACCTGGCAGTCCTCGCCGAAGACCTCGTTCATCCGGGAGACGTAGTCGGGGGCGAGGAGGTTGTCGGCGTCAAAGACGAAATAGCCGTCATAGTACTGGTCCCCCCGCTCCTCCCGGATGCGGGTGAGGAGGAAGTGCAGGGCGTAGCCCTTGCCCACGTGGACCCGGTCGCTGCGGCGGTAGACGATGGCTCCGGCCTCCCGGGCGGCGCCGGCGGTGTTGTCGGTGCAGTTGTCGGCTACCACGTAGACGTCCAGGTTTTCCTGGGAGTAGTCCTGCTGGCGGATGCTGTCGATCAGGTGGGTGATCACCGCCTCCTCGTTCCGGGCGGAGATCAGCACCGCGTAGCGGCGCAGAGGCGCGGAGCGCACCACCTTATGCCTGCGCCACAGGGCGACCGGCACGTAGAGAAGCTGGTAGGAATAACAGATCAGAAAAAGAATGCCGATGATTTGGTTGACATGCTGCAAAACGGTTAATGCGCTCATGATTCGCTCCTTTCCTTTGTCCGGCAGATCAGATGATAGGCCAGCAGCCCCAGGCCGCTGATGACGACAGTGATGACGAATACCAATAAAGCGAAGCCGTAGTCCCCCATGCCCAGGGCGTCTCCTCCGATGGTGGAGGTGACGATGGAGGGGAGGGGGGCGATGGCTGAAATAATCAGCCAGCTCCGCAGGGGCAGGTCCGTGAGCCCTACCACGTAGCACAGCACGCCCAAGGA
>VSNB01000302.1 GCA_009774055.1 Clostridiales bacterium | reverse complement strand
CGATCCGTATGACCATACGCCAGAAGGGCGATAAGGAGGAGTGATTGCCATGAATATGCAGCAGGGACCGGAAATCCTTTTCTGGCTGAAATTTGCCGCTGTTTTTCTCCTGCCCGTCGCGGTGGCGGCGTATTTCTGCGGCTGCTTTAACGGTGCGGTCATCGTGTCGAAGTATATCCTGCGGGACGACGTGCGCAGTCACGGCAGCGGCAACGCGGGGCTGACCAATTTCTACAGGACGTTCGGCGGACCGCTGACGCTGGTGGTCATTTTGACGGACGTGATCAAGGCCATTGTGGCAATATGGCTGGGCGTGCTGTGGTTCGGGCAGCTTACGAATGGGGAGCTCCTCGCAAAGTACTGGGCGGGGCTGTTCTGTCTGCTGGGGCACATGTTCCCGTGCATGTTCCATTTCAAGGGGGGCAAGGGCATCCTCTCCGGCGGGGCCATCGCCATCATGATCGACTGGCGGATCGCCCTGGTGGTCTGGGGCGGGTTTATCCTGCTGGCGGTGTTGACGAAGTACGTATCCCTGGGGTCCGTGTGGGCCGGAGCCAGTTTCCCGTTTATCAGCTGGTACTGCTATCCCTATTGGCAGATCGTAATACTGGCCGTCCTCATCGGCGGACTGGTGGTCTGGCAGCACCGGTCCAACATCAGGCGGCTGCTCAGCGGGACGGAAAGCAAATTCTCCCTGCACAAGAAAAAGCAGGAATAGGAGGCGGCGGGGATGAAAATCACCGTACTGGGCAGCGGCGGCTGGGGCACCGCCCTGGCGCTGCTGCTGACGGACAACGGACATGACGTGACGCTGTGGTCCCACTCGGCCCAGCGCAGCGCGCTGCTGGAGCGGACCCGGGAGAATCCCAGGCTGCCGGGCGTCCCGCTGCCGGAGGCGCTGCATCTGAGCGCGGGGCTGGACAGCCTGGGGGAGAGCGGGGTCGTGGTGATGGCGACGCCGTCCTTTGCCGTGCGGGAGACGGCCAGGATGGCCGCGCCGCTGCTGCGGGAGGACGCGGTGGTGGTGTCCGCCGCCAAGGGCGTCGAGCGGGACACAGCCCTGTGCATGACCCAGGTCATCGAGGAGGAGCTGGGGGGCAAGGGCCGGACGGCGGCGCTGTCGGGGCCCTCCCACGCCGAGGAGGTGGGCCGGAGGGCCCCCGCCGGCTGCGTGGCGGCGGCCCGGGACATGGCGGCGGCGGAGCTGGTCCAGGACGTGTTCATGAACGCCCGGTTCCGGGTGTATACCAACGGGGACGTGCTGGGCGTGGAGCTGGGGGCGGCGCTGAAGAACGTGCTGGCCCTGTGCTGCGGCGTCAGCGACGGCATGGGCCTGGGGGACAACGCCAAGGCCCTGCTGATGACCCGGGGCATGACGGAAATGGCCCGGCTGGGGGTGGCCCTGGGGGGCCGGAAGGAAACCTTCGCGGGGCTCAGCGGCATAGGGGACCTCATTGTGACGTGTACGTCCATGCACTCCCGGAACCGGCGGTGCGGCATCCTGGTGGGCCAGGGGAAGTCTCCCCGGGAGGCCATGGAGGAGGTAGGCGCCGTGGTGGAGGGGTATTACGCCGCCTTCAGCGCCCATCAGCTGGCGGAGAAGGCGGGGGTGGAAATGCCCATCTGCCAGTGCGCCTACCGGGTGCTGTACGAGGGACAGTCCGCCCGGGACGTGGTGGACAGCCTCATGAACCGGAACAAAAAGCGGGAAGCGGATGAGAGCTGGATCTGATGCGTCCCCGCGGAACGGAGAAGGAGCCAATATGGAGGATCGAATGGTAAAATGGGCGTCGGAGCTGCAGAGTCTGGCCCAGGCGGGCCTGTTCTACAGCCGGGACGGCTTTGACCGGGAACGCTACCAGCGGATCCGGGAGATTTCCGCCGAGATGATGGCGGAGCGGACGGGCCTCCCCGCGGAGAAGGTCGCCGGCCTTTTCTGCGGAGATACGGGGTACCAGACGCCGAAGGTGGATACCCGGGCGGCGATTTTCCAGGACGGCAGGATCCTGCTGGTCCATGAGAAAAACGGAACCTGGTCCCTGCCGGGAGGCTGGTGCGACTACAACCTGTCTCCTGCGGACAACGTGCTGAAGGAGGTCCGGGAAGAGGCCGGGCTTGAGGCGTCCGTCAAAATGCTGATCGCCGTCCAGGACCGGCAGAAGCATAACCTTCCACAGTACGCCTATGGCGTGGTTAAGATTTTTTATCTCTGCGAGGCGCTGGGCGGGGAGTTTGTCCCCAATATGGAAACCAGCGAAAGCGGTTACTTCCCGGAGGGCGGCCTGCCCCTTCTGGCAACTGAGAAATGCAGTGAGGAGCAGATAAACATGTGCTTCCGCGCGTATCAGGCGGACGCCTGGACGGCGCAGTTTGATTGAAAAGGTATCTATGCGGATTGAGGAAGTAAAGAAATCCGAGCGGAAGCGGGGGCGGTTCCTGGTCCGGCTGGAGGACGGGGACGTCCTGCGGGTGACGGAGGAGGAGCTGCTGCGGTTCGGCCTGCGCCCGGGGCTGGAGCTGGACGAGGCGGCGGCGGAGGCGGTAAGGGCCTCCGCGAAGTCGTCCTCCGCCAAGGCAACGGCGGCGAATATGATCGGGAGCCGCGCGCTGTCCAAGAAGGAGCTGACCCGGCGGCTGATCCAAAAAGGAAACGACGCCTCCGACGCCCAGGCGGCGGCGGACTGGCTGGAGGACATCGGGGCCGTGGACGACGCGGGCTACGCCGCCGCCCTGGTCCGGCACTACGGCGGAAAGGGCTTCGGCCCCGCCCGGGTAAAGGAGGAGCTGCGCCGGCGGGGCGTGGACCGCTCGCTGTGGGACGAGGCCCTGGAGGAAATGCCGGAAGCGGCGGAGGTTCTGGACGAGCTGATCCGGAAGAAGCGCAAGGGGGATTTGTCCGACCCGAAGGAGAAGAAGCGGGTCAGCGACGGACTGATGCGCCGGGGCTTTGCCTGGAGCGACATCCGGGCCGCCATGGGGCGGTATACGGACATGATGGAGGACGGGTATGATTAAGGAAGTCCGTTTTTATGACGGGGCCGACGATGGGAAGCTGAAATTCGCAGTCATTCTGGCCCGGTCCGGCGGGAAGCTGGTGTTCTGCAGGCACAGGGACCGGACCACCCTGGAAATCCCCGGCGGCCGCCGGGAGCCGGGGGAGCGCATCGAGGAAACCGCCGCCCGGGAGCTGCGGGAGGAAACGGGCGCGGAGGAATTTACCATCCGGCCCGTGTGCGTGTACTCCGTGGTCCGGGACGACGCGGAGGAATCCTTCGGCGGACTGTACGCCGCCGAGATAACATCCTTTGAAAAAGAACTCCATAGCGAGATAGAAAAGATCATCCTGCTGGACACCCCCCCGGAAAGCAACTGGACCTATCCGGATATCCAGCCCCATTTGCTGAAGGAAGCCGCCCGACGCAACATCTTCGAGTAACCCCCCTACCCTACCC
>VSNB01000301.1 GCA_009774055.1 Clostridiales bacterium | reverse complement strand
AGATGTTTATAATATATTCTCATCAGCCACCGGATCTCCACCCTGCGGGGAGCGGACACCATTCTGGTGCTGGAAAACGGCAGCATCGTCCAGCGGGGCTCCCACCAGGAGCTGGTGGCCCAGGAGGGGCTGTACCGGCGTATCTGTACCATCCAGAACGAGCTGGATGAGGCCATGGAAGGAGGTGTGGCCGTATGATGAAGGAAGAAATCCGCCATGCGGATAACGAAAAGATCGACCTGAAGGTCTGGAAACGGCTGGTGGACTACGGCCTGCAGTATAAAGCGCGGGTTATCCGGACCATTCTGGTCCTGCTGGTGGTGTCCGGGGCGGATCTGGCCTACCCGCTGTTTACCCGCTACGCCATCAACCACTTTATCATGGGCGAAACCACCGAGGGCCTGGGCCTGTTCGGCGCCCTCTACATCATTATGGTGCTGGCCCAGGGCGCGGGCGTGATGCTCTTTGTCCGGGGGGCCGGGCGGCTGGAAATGGATATCAGCTACGACATCCGCCAGGACGCCTTCACCCACCTGCAGCAGCTGTCCTTCAGCTACTACGACACCACCAGCGTGGGCTGGCTCATGGCCCGGCTGGGCAGCGATGTCTCCCGGCTCAGCGAAATGATCGCCTGGAGCGTGGTGGACGTGATGTGGGCGCTGTTCTTCGCCGTGGGCGTGGTGATCGTGCTGCTGGTGATGAACTGGAAGCTGGGCCTCCTGGTGCTGGCCATCACGCCGGTGCTGGCGGTGCTGTGCCTGTTCTTCCAGCGGCGCATCCTCCACCAGCAGCGCATTGTCCGCAAGGCCAACAGCCGTATCACCGGCGCCTTCAACGAGGGCGTCATGGGCGCGGTGACCAACAAAACCCTGGCCCGGGAGGACGCGGCCCAGGTGGAGTTCGAGGCCGTCACCGGCGAAATGAAGACCGCCGCCGTCAGGGCCGCCGTCCTCAGCGCTATCTTCATGCCCCTGGTGGTGAACCTGGGAGCCATCGCCACCGCCCTGGCCCTGTGGCGGGGCGGCGTGGAGGTGTTCGCCGGGATCATGGACCTGGGCACCCTGGCGGCGTTCATCAGCTACACCACCCAGCTGTTCGATCCTATCCAGTCCCTGGCCCGGATTCTGGCGGAAATGCAGGCCGCCCAGGCCAGCGCCGAGCGGGTCATCGACCTGCTGGACACCGAGTCCGACGTCAAGGACAGCCCGGAGATCGAGGCCCGCTACGGCGACCTGTTCCATGGCAGGCGGGAGAACTGGCCGGACATCCAGGGCAAGGTGGAATTTAAGAATGTCACCTTCCGTTACAAGAGCGGGGAGGAGGTTCTCCACAACTTCGACCTTACCGTAGAGCCGGGAGAGAACGTGGCTCTTGTGGGTGAAACCGGCGCGGGCAAGACCACCATCGTCAACCTGGTCTGCCGTTTCTACGAGCCCAGCGAGGGGGAGGTCCGCATTGACGGCGTGGACTACCGGCAGCGGAGCCAGCTGTGGCTCCAGTCCAGCCTGGGTTATGTGCTCCAGTCCCCCCACCTGTTCTCCGGCACCGTGGCGGACAACCTCCGCTTCGCCAAGCCCGACGCCACCGACGAGGAGATTCGCCGCGCCGCCCGGATGGTCCATGCGGAGGACTTCATCCTCCAGCTGCCCCAGGGCTATGAAACCCAGGTGGGCGAGGGCGGCGGCAAGCTGTCCACGGGGCAGAAGCAGCTTCTGAGCCTTGCCCGGGTACTGCTGGCGGACCCGAAGATCTTCGTCCTGGACGAGGCGACCAGCAGCATTGATACCGAGACGGAGGCCCTCATCCAGGATGCCATCCAGACGGTGCTGGCGGGCCGGACCAGCTTCGTGGTGGCCCACCGGCTGAGTACCATCCGCTCCGCGGACCGGATTCTGGTCATCCATAACGGACGCATCCAGGAGAGCGGCACCCACGAGGAGCTGATGGACAAACGGGGAGAGTACTATAGCCTCTATACCCATCAGTATCGCCGGGAGGCAACTCAGGCGGCGTTAGAGTAAAAGGAGAACGGAGCCCCCGAGGGTGAGGCTTCATAAAGGCAAGACAGGCCGTAGGGGTCTGTCTTGTCCTTTTATACTGTATAGTCAATGCGGTTGAGAATCGGTAAAAAGGAGGCGAGGGAAAACATGGCGTGGCACGGCGGAGGACGCAGGCGGGCTGACGCCCGCCAAGGACGACAACGAAGTCCGCGCCGCATTTTGACCGCCGAACTTTACCGATTTTTAAGAAGCTGTACCAATAGGCGCCGGCACGTATCTTGACGGAAAATTTTTCGTCTGGCTGCGTCAGAAACTCTTGAAATCCGTCAGGATTCCTGCGGGTTTCTTCCTTGCCAGACAAAAAATTTTTCTCGCCAATCTGCATACCGCCACCTATGGGTACAGCTTCTAAGTGTGTCGACTATAATAAAGCAACACCCGCTGAAAAGCAACTTCTTTTCAGCGGGTGTTGGCTTCTTTACGGGAGTTGCCCCGACGGGGCTCCTCTTTGTGTCAAAAAAGTGGCTGCGCCACTTTTTTGAGAAAAGGGACCGGGCCGAGTTCGGCCCGCAAGGAATCTCTGATGAAGTCTCCTGCTATCGTTCATCCCGAGCATCGAGAAATGCGGAATCTGCTCATGGATATCCAGTACCAGAAGCCGCCGATATACAGTGCTTGCTTCCGATTCCCACCTTCCTTAAACCGTCTCCTGCTGATCCAGGTAATTTTTCAACATCTGCGCCGCTTGCGCCCGGGCAACAAGCCCCCGGGGGTCTAACCGCCCCTCATAGCCGTTGACAATGCCGCACGCCACAGCCCATCGCAGCGCCTCCAGGGCATAGCCGCTGATTTTATCCGCGTCGGTGAAATACAGTTCCTTATCTGCGGCGGCGGGGCATCCGGCGTACCGCCAGAGCATAACGACAAACTGCTCGCGGGTGATGCTGTCGTCCGGTCCGAACAGGCCGTTGCCGTAGCCGCCTGCAATGCCCTGGCTGGCGGCCCAGCGGACAGCTTCGGTATACCATGCGCCAGCCGTTATATCGCCGAACCGCAGCAGGTAATTAACAACCGGCCCGCCCTCTTTGTTGAAGAGGATTTGGGCGAATTGCGCGCGGGTGAGGTTATCATTCGGCCCGAACAGGCTCTTGCCGTAGCCGTCCATCAGGCCGTGTTCATCCACAAACCGTACTGCGTCACAGTACCACGCGCCGCCGGCCACGTCCGTATATGGATTGCGCCACAAAGCCTCCTCCGGCTTCGCCGGGGCGATGGGACGGAAGGATGCCGACACCGATACGCCGCCGCTGGGCATGGTGAAGACATACTGTCCCTCGCCCTGCTCCGTCAGAGCCTGTTTAAAAACTTTTGACAAGAACGACCTCCAGGTAGATAATAAGGAAAAACAGGCAGGAGCTGAGGACCG
>VSNB01000300.1 GCA_009774055.1 Clostridiales bacterium | reverse complement strand
GGAAACGCCAACGGCTACCATACGTGTCTGCCCGGCTGCATGGCAATCCTGGGGGAGTGCTATTTCTTCCTGGGCGACCGCAAAAGGAGCAGGGACTGCTATACGCAGGCCTTCTATCTGTTTAAGGCGTATGGGAATAAGCGCGATCTTGCCACTGTGCGGCAGGAAATGAGGGAACGCCTGAGGCTGGAAATGCCGGGTTAATCAGGGCTCCCGGACATCGTCCGAACCTTCGACGATGTCTCCTCCCAACGACGCCAAGGGCATGACCGGCGGTTCCTCCGGCGCCTCCAGGTCCGCCGGTTCCACGGCAACGGGGGGACCGGCAGGTTCCGGCGCGCCGGCGGCACGGGCCTGGCCGGGCAGCAGGGACAAGGACAGCAGCAGGGACAGGAATAAGGAGGTCAGTTTTTTCAGCATGAGGGGTCACCCTTTCTTTTTTTGTACAAATCCAGTATACACCAAAAAAACCGTTTTGTCTGTGCCGTTTCACGGAAATTTTAATTCCCGCGAAACAGCACATTCGGGACCCCGTCCCCCTACGCCAGCAGCCCCACGCCAAGCCCCAGCAGGGCTCCCATGAGCACCTGCAGCGGCGTATGCCCCATGACCTCCCGGAGGTCGTCGGCGAAGTCCTCCGCCGTCAGCTTCTCCACGTGGGCCAGAATCTGGTTCACCAGCCGGGCGGTATCCCCGGCGCTGCGGCGGACGTTGCAGGCATCGTACATCACCACCGCCGACAGGACCACCGCCAGAGCGAAGGCGGGGCCGGAGAAGCCGCAGTGCTTCCCGATAGCGACGGTGGCCGACACCACCAGGGCAGAGTGGCTGCTGGGCATCCCGCCGCTGGACACGAAGAGGCGGAGGTCCAGCTTTCGCAGCAGGACGGCCTCCAGAATCACTTTTGCCAGCTGGGCCAGGAACCAGGCCAGCAGGGCGCAGTCAATAATGGGATTGGTGGTCAGCATCCCGAAGCGCATGGGCTATTTCCTCCTGTCCGCCAGGCTGTCCGCCAGCTCCAGCAAAAATCCGCCGCGCGGAAATCCGGAAACGGAGCCCTTCGCCAGGGCAGTCTCCTCCTCCACCAGCTTCCCGCAGCCCTCCAGGCCCAGCAGATCCACAAAGGTCCGCTTGCCCTCCTCCTTGTCGGAGCCCACCGGCTTGCCGAATTCCTCCTGGTCGGCAATCACGTCCAGCATGTCATCCCGGACCTGGAAGGCCAGGCCGATATGCTCCGCGTAGGACAAAGCCAGCCGCCGGGCCTCCGCGTCCGCCCCTGCGGCGATGCACCCCAGGTCCGCCGCCGCACCCAGCAGCCCCCCGGTCTTCCGCAGGCACATATCCCGCAGGGACGCCTCGTCGCAGGCCGGGCCCTCCACGTCCAGCACCTGTCCGGCCACCATGCCGTCCCCACCGCAGGCGGCGGAGAGGGTATGGACCGCATCGATCCGCTGCTCCGCGCTCAGTCCCGGAGCATGGGAAATGAGCCGGAACGCCTCCGCCTGCAGCGCGTCTCCCGCCAACACGGCCATGGTTTCTCCATAGACCTTGTGGCAGGTGGGCCGCCCCCGCCGGAGGTCGTCATCATCCATGCAGGGCAGGTCATCGTGAATGAGGGAGTAGGTATGGACGCACTCCAGAGCCGCGCCCAGCGCGAGGGCCCGCCGGGCCTCCCCGCCCAGCGCCTCACAGAAGGCCAGCGTCATCACGGGTCTCACCCGCTTGCCGCCGGCCAGCAGGCTGTAGCGCATGGCCTCCTGTAAACGGCCGTATGGCTTGTTCCGCAAAAAGAGGCCCTGCAAGGCTTCCTCCACGGCAGCGCGGTAGCGGTCATATTGGACCTGAAACGTCTCCATACTCACTCCTCCGCATCAAAGGGCAGCTCCACGGGCTCCCCATCAGGGCCCTTCTGGAGCTTGACTACCTTCTGTTCCGCCTCGTCCAGCATGGCGGAGCAGGCGGAGGCCAGCCTGGTCCCCTCCTCGAAGAGGGACAGGGAATCCGCTAGGGCCGCGTCCCCCCGCTCCAGCCGGGAGACGATTTCCTCCAGGCGCTTCATGTTCTCCTCAAAGCTCTTTGCCTCTTCCTTCTTTCTCGGACTCATTACGGTTCCTCCTCGTTTTTTGATTCCTCCACCCGGCACAGCAGCCGCCCGTTGGACAGCCGCGCCGCGATTCTGCTCCCCACCGGCGCGTCCTCCGTCCGGCGCAGGGGCTTTCCTTTTTCATCCGTCACCAGGGCAAACCCCCGGCCCAGTACCTTTAGGGGACTCATGGCGTCCAGGGACGCCGCCAGGGCGGCCAGCTCCTTCCTGGGCTCCGCCAGCCGGACCAGGGCGGCGTGGCACAGCTCCTTCTGGACGTGGTCCAGCAGCATCCGCTTGTCCTGCACCGCCGCCAGAGGGTCGGTAAGCGCCCGCTTGGCAGCCAGCTCCGCCAGCCGGCGGCGCAGCAGCTCCAGACGCTTGGCCTGGCTCCGGCGCATATGCAGCCGCAGGCTCTGCAGCCGCTCCATCAGCTCCGTCTGGTCGGGAACCGCCAGCTCGGCGGCATGAGAGGGCGTCGCCGCCCGGACGTCGGCCACAAAGTCGGCAATGGTCACATCCGGCTCATGTCCCACGGCGGAGATAACAGGAATTTCCGAATCATAGATGGCCCGTGCCACCCGCTCGTCGTTGAAGGCCCACAAATCCTCGATAGACCCGCCGCCCCGTCCGGTGATGATCACATCCGCCACCCGGTAGCGGTTGGCGTAGCGCAGGGCTCCCACGATTTCCGGCGGGGCCTCCACCCCCTGAACCCGGACGGGCAGCAGCTTCACCTTTGCCAGGGGATACCGGCGGCGCAGGATACGGATCATGTCGTGGACCGCCGCTCCGGCGGAGGAGGTAATAATGGCGATTGTCTCCGGGTACTTGGGCAGGGGCTTCTTGCGGCTCTCCTCGAAGAGCCCCTCCTTCCACAGCTTTTCCTTCAGCTGCTCAAAGGCCACGTGGAGGTCCCCCACGCCATCGGGGCTGAGGGCCTCGCAGTAGAGCTGATAAGCCCCGTCCCGGGGATAGACGCTGACGCGGCCCATGGCGATGACTTTCATGCCGTTTTCCGGCCGGAAGCGCAGGCGGAGGGCTTGTCCCTTGAACATCACGCAGCGGAGGGCGCCTTCGGCGTCCTTCAATGTAAAATAATGGTGACCGGAGGGATAGAGCTTATAGTTTGATATTTCTCCCCGGAGGTAGATGTTATTTAATTCCGGGATGCTGTCGAGGAGGGATTTTACCAGGTTGTTCAGTTCTGAGACGGTAAAAATATGGTTTTCCACTTTGTCACCTTCTTCGTGCCGCCCCTGCGGGGCGGCAGGGGCTCTCTTCTTATTTTAGCCTCGCGCCTCGCCGGCGCGGGGGCCTTCTTTTCGCGCGAGCGAAAAGAAGCAAAAGGTCGCTTAGGAAACTACGTTTCCTAAGAACCTTCCTG